>JAKABE010000230.1 GCA_021801945.1 Acidobacteriota bacterium | reverse complement strand
GAGGCTGCCGGAGTAGGAGTATGCCGAGAGGTAGACTCCAGCTACAGGGCTCGCCGTTGCCGACACGCGCACGAAACCGGGCTGTATAAACTTTGAAAACTGGCCGATGGCGAACCCGTAGTAGGTAGGCGCGGGGCTGGCGGTGCTGGAGTTGATGAGTCCGTAGTTGATGCCCGCATCCCAAATCCACCACCAGACGTAGGCGTTATAGTCTCCCACGGTCATCCCGTTGTGAATCTCCTCCGCCATCGAGAGCGCATCGCCGATGGCTGGCTCGGCACCCGCAGGTTTGAAGTAGTGCTCCGTCATCCAGATTTCTTTGCCCAGGTTGCGCGCGGTGGCGTAGAAGGAAGGGGAGACACCATAGAGATGTCCGCCAACGATTGAGACATTATTTACTGCGCGGGGATCATTCAGTGTTGGATCGGATTGAGCCGGATTGAACCGGAATGACTCCGGCATGATGAGTTTCGTCGCGATCGGATTGGTTGCGCCGTTGGCCGTGAGCTGAGCCACCCAAGTATCCATCTGCTGCGGAGTCCAATAGCAGGACTCAAAATCCACGTCGGCGTAATCGGGCTCATTTTGCATGGAGATGCCGTAGAGTTTGATTCCGTTATTGGCGAAATAGGTGACGAAGTCCTCGAGATAGTTGGCGTAGGCAGTGTAGTCGGACGGGTTCAGATAACCGCCGCAGTAGTTGGATCCAGGACTCCCCGTGCCGCATGCAGGTGAGCCTGACCAAAAGGGTTGGCTGGTGGAACTGATCTTCATCGCGGGAGGAGGTGTCCAGGGCGTAGCAAACACAATTGCATTCGGATTTTCGCTGTGCTCCTCGATGGCATTGGTCAACTCTGCAGCCCATTCACCGGTGACGTAGGGAGGGCTGCTGTTCGGAGAGCCTTCGGGATCGATGCGCACGCGCAGGATGCTGAGACCGAGGCCGCCGGTCGGGCTGAACAGCGCGGCGGCTTGCTGGGTCGTCAGCGCACCCAGCCAGGCAGTGGACCCGCCAAATCCACGAATGGTTTGGTAAGTAGAATTGAAATCGACTGTCGCCTGGCCGGGAACTGACGGAGGGGATGAACTCATTCCACCACCGCCGCACCCGGCGAGAACCAGGAAAGCGTCTACCAGCCACCAACAAGAACGAAACCCCATATGGAACTTCTCCAGATGTAATCCTGCCACTGTTGTTGCATGACGTGCCGGTGCAAGTGCTGGAGCACTCTTGTTCCGGTGTCACCCGCGATTGTGATGTGCGAGCTACAGCCTTTCGAGACGCAAGCATGGGAAAGACTGCATTGGGTCCAGGCTGCGTGCATCTCCTATTTCACAGTGTAGCCAGCAGGCTTCAATCTCAAAACCCCATTGGAACTCGAGGTCTAATCCTGCCGCTGGCCTCTTTGCCGACTCTTCGCTGCCGGCGGCAAGGGCAGGGCGATCCGGCGGCGAGGTCAGCTCGCTATTCGCCGGCGCGCAGGCAAGTTGGTGGAACAAGCCGAAAATCGCACTGAACTGCGGGGCGTTGCCGTACGCTTCGACGGCATGCAAGCCGCTACCCATCTCATCAGGTGCTGCAACGGCCACAAGATATCGTTCGTCGACGGGCTTGAGGGCTCCGCACAAGTCGGCCGTGAGGTCCATGCCCCATCGTCCTGCAAGGAGACTGCCCAGGAGTGGACGTGTACAACTTGGTTCACTCTCGCTTCTGCTGATGTGGAAGCGAGTCACGGAACTGCCGATGGAAGGCCTTGCAGTGCGCGTGTCTCTATTTTTTGAAGAGTGCGCTTGTTCTTTAGCGCGAGAGAGGAGGCCGCAGGCCTCCCAATTCCAGACCGGGCGCGGACTGCGATAGGCTCTGCGGCGGCCGACAGGGTCTGGTGCATGGTATTTGAACTGAAAGATACGGAAGATAAATGAGGACGGAAATGGAGCAAGGGGCCATCTTCGAAAGTGCGCCGGTTGGGATTTTCAGGATTGGTACGGACGGCGGGCTCATACAGGTGAACGAGTTCATGGCCAAGATTTGTGGCTACGAAAGCGCAGATCAACTGATAGGCGAGGCAGCAGATCTGGGGAGGCAGGTATTTATAGACCGGCGTCGATGGCGCGAGATCATTGGTCAACTTCCTGTTACGGGCCTTCAGTGTGGGATCGAGTCGGAAATTCGCATCCGCAATGGAGAGAAGAGGTGGGTGCAGATGACCCTATGGGCCGTGCAGGAAGGAGCCAAGGTGGTTTATTACGGGGGCACGGCGGAGGACATCAGCTTCTGGAAGACGACTGAGGCGAGAATCAAACAGCTGGCCTACCGCGATTCGGTCACTGGATTGCCGAACCGGTCATGGTTCGAGGAACGGCTCAGCCAGGCGATCCGTGACGCACGGTTGCAGGGGGGGCATGTAGCTTTACTGTTGCTGGAGGTGAGTCGCTTCCATGGGATCGAGGATTCCTATGGAAAGGCAGTTGTCGACGACCTGCTGCGGGAGATTGCCGAGCGCATTCGGCGGGTCGTGGAAGAATCGGTTCCTGCTGCCCGGCTGGAGGGAGCCAAGTTCGCGATCCTGCTGGGGAACGCGCGGCGGGCTCGGAATGTGCGGCGGATAGCCAATCAGATCATGAGTGCGTTGCGCGCTCAGTTCACCTATTTTGGGCATTCGGTCCAACTTTCACCGGCGATGGGAGTCAGCATATTCCCCAAGGATGGCCAGGATGAACATGCGCTGACGACGCGCGCTAACCTTGCGATGTATGCGGCCAGGGATTTGGAATGCGATGCGATCCAGTATTTCCACCGGGAGATGGAAAGCAGCTTCAGAGAGCGTGTGAAGATCGAGACCGATCTGATGCTGGCGCTGGAAAGAGACGAGTTCAAGCTGGTGTACCAGCCACAGGCTGACACCCGGACGGGCGGGATATCGGGGGTGGAGGCATTGCTGCGCTGGCAGCATCCAGAGTTAGGCGTACTGCAGCCCAACGACTTCATTGAAGTGGCGGAAAGCAGCGGTTCCATCGTCGCTATTGGAGAATGGGTGTTGCGAACTGCCTGCTTGCAGGCGCGTCGATGGCAAGATGCAGGACTGGCGGCCGTGCCAGTGGCCGTGAATATATCGGCGATCCAGCTACGTGATCCGCGCTTTTGCGCGCTTGTGCGGAGAGTTATTGAGGAATCACAGCTGGATCCAAGGTATCTGGAGCTGGAATTGACGGAGGGAACGCTGTTCAACGACGCCGGCACCCTCGCAGTGCTTCAGGAATTGCGAGAGATCGGAGTGAAGCTGGCCATCGACGATTTTGGAACAGGCTATTCCAGCTTCAACTATTTGCGGCAGTTCAAGGTCAATCGTCTGAAGATCGACAGGGCATTTGTGCGCGAGGTGCCGGAGAACGAAGACGATGCAGCGATCACAACGGCCATCTTGAACATGGCTCGGGCCTTGCATCTGGACGTGCTGGCCGAAGGGGTGGAGAATGCCCGGCAACTGGACTTTCTGCGCATGCACAACTGCGACAGCGTACAGGGTTTTTACATCAGCAACCCGGTGGCCGCGGAGCATATTCAGGAAAAGTTTCAAAATGCTTTGATTCAATGCGCGTGACCGGGGTAGCGGCACAAGAGCGCCAAGGGGACAGGCTCGAGCCACATCCGGCATTTGAGCGGAGTTAGAGTTCCGGTACCGCCTATGAAAAGATGCAGGGTGGGTGCCGATAGGAGGTGCACAAGGAAGAATCCTCGGCCCGCCGCAGACGCTGCCCGAAGGAGAAGACAGAGTAGCCGTGCGCATTCCGCGGAGGGAAATTAGAAGATGTTTGCGATCATCGGTATTGTTCTGGTTTTTGGCGCGATATTGAGCGGGTTTCTTCTGGAAAAAGGGCCGCTTCTTGTCCTTCTGCAACCATCGGAGATCCTCATTATCGGGGGCGCCGCGCTGGGGACGCTGATTGCGGGCAACCCGGTGCATGTGCTGAAGCGGACGGTTGGCAGCCTGGCCCGGGTACTGAAAGGCTCGGGGTACTCGAAAGACCGCTATCTTGGATCGCTCAAGATGATGCTGTTGCTTTTCAACAAGGCACGCAAAGGCGGATTGGTCGAGATCGAGTCGGATATCGAGGAACCGGAGAAGAGCCCCGTACTGTCGAAATTCCCGGAGTTTCTCGACGACCGTCACGCGCGCGAGTTTGTTTGCGATACGATGCGCATGGCCATCACGGGCGGTGCGACGCCTTTCGATCTGGACCAGATGATGGAACTGGATATGGAAGTACATCACGCTTCAGCCAGCCAGCCGGCCCAGGCGCTTGCCACCATGGCCGACGCTTTGCCCGGGATGGGGATTGTCGCAGCGGTGCTTGGAGTGGTGATTACCATGAGCGCGCTGGGGGGTCCGCCACAAGAGATCGGGCGCAAGGTGGCTGCGGCGCTCGTGGGAACATTCCTGGGGATTCTGCTCTGCTATGGGGTGGTTGGGCCGTTGGCATCCAGCCTCGCCAAGCTGATCGACGAAGAACACGCATACTACCACGTTCTGCGGGTGGTAATGCTTTCGTATCTTAAGGGGATGCCGCCGGCCTTGGCGGTGGAAGTAGCCCGCCGGGCAGTTCCGGAGCATGTGCGCCCCACCTTTGAGGAGTTTGAGAAGGCCTGCCACCAGCGCGAAAGCGTGGCTGAACCGACTGCGGCCTAGCGAGCCGGCAAGGATATTCCCATGGTTCCATATGAACCGATCATCGTCGTCAAGAAGACGAATAAACACGCGGGTCACCACGGCGGTGCGTGGAAGGTGGCCTACGCCGACTTTGTGACCGCGATGATGGCGCTGTTCATCGTACTTTGGCTGATGAACGCCAGCAAACAGGTTCAGGTAGCGGTGGGAGGGTATTTCAAGGATCCGCGGGGCACCGCGAAGCGGGTGGGCACAAACAGAGTCGGGAGCGGTCTATACGTTCCGATGCGCAAACAGGACATGAAAAAGCTGAAAGATGACCTGCTTGAGTCCATCCATCATCTCGATCCGCACAACATCTATAAGAAGCAGATCGAAATCACGGTTACCTCCGAAGGATTGCGTATTGAACTGATCGAAGGGCGGAACGGAACATTTTTCCGTCTGGGCAGTGCAATGCCGACCCCTGCATTGCGCGGCCTGCTGGCGGCGCTTTCAGTTCAATTGAGCAAGTTGCCCAACGAAATCTCAGTTGAAGGGCATACCGATTCGACGATGTATTTGAACCGGCAGGGATATGACAACTGGGATCTATCCACGGATCGAGCCAACGAAGCGCGGCGGCTGATGGTGGCCGATGGCGTGCGGGCGGATCAAATCGCCGAGGTGACTGGTTTTGCCGATCGTGAGCCGCGCCCCGGGCTCAAGCCGTCGGACCCACTCAACCGAAGAGTGACGTTGATCGTGAAGTACCAGGTGGTGAATTCCTCGGAGGTTCCGCTTCCCAGCAGCATTACCAGCCAGAACGCCAGCCCACCGTCCGATCCGGGGCGCGCGCGCGCGGCTAGAGGACCAGTACCGGGCCGGAGCGGACTGTAGGCAAGACGGTAAGACTAACGAGCCGTTGCAGGGCTCTGCGCTGCTTTTCCGATTCAAAGAGGAACTTGACGCCATCGTTTTCGGCGCCGATGCGTGTTACCCGCGCCTGGACTTCCAGAAAGGAGTCGCCGCGGCCGATCCGAAGGGTACCGCATGAATTCCGCGTAACCGGGTGAAGAAACTCCACCGTCATTCCATCGTTGCTGATCTCTCGGCAGCGTCCGCAGACACTCGTGTCCTCCAAAATGAGGGTGACGGGCAAGTCGACCGGGTAGCGCGGACTGCGATATTGAAATTTC
>JAKABE010000229.1 GCA_021801945.1 Acidobacteriota bacterium | reverse complement strand
AAACCCGGGTTGGATAAAGCTTATAAGGCTTGCCGCGCCATCGCCCGGCGCGAAGCCAAGAACTTCTATTACGCCTTTATCGCGCTGCCCATCGAGCGCCGCAACGCCATCTGTGCGGTCTACGCCTTCATGCGCCAGGCCGACGATCTGGCCGACGACGAATCGCTCCCGCCTGAGGAGCGCCGCCGCCGCCTCGACGCCTGGCAGGCCGAGTGGCGCAGTGTCTGCCAGGCTGGCGACTCCTCCAATCCCGCCTTTCTGGCCGTGCGCGATGCAACCGCCCGCTTTGAGATTCCGCTCCATCTCCTCGATGAGCTTGTCGCCGGCGTCACCATGGATCTGGACCACGCGGCGAGTTCCGCGCCTTCGGCCGCAGGGAGCGGCGCGCCCGACACCTACGCCACCTTCGCCGATCTTTACCGCTACTGCTACCTGGTAGCCTCGGTGGTCGGTCTCGTCTGCATCCGCATCTTCGGCTACAGCGACCTGTGCGCTGAAAAGCTGGCCGAAGAGACCGGAGTCGCTTTCCAGCTCACCAACATCCTCCGCGACGTAGTCGAGGATGCCTCCCGCAACCGCGTCTATCTGCCTCTTGAAGACCTCGCCACGCACGGTGTCTCTCTCGATGCCATCCTCCACCGCGCGCCTGCCGCGCCGCCTACTGCCGCCGAGCGGTCTTTGCTCGAAGAGATCGCGCAGCGCGCGGAAAACTATTACCGCTCGGCCGAGTCCTTGCTTCCGCTCATCGACCGCGAAAGCCGCCCTGCCATGCGGGTGCTCGTCACCATCTACCATGCGTTGCTCGATCGCATCCGCGCCGCAAACTACGATGTCTTTTCCCACCGCGCCAGCGTCCCTATCACGCGCAAGCTTCTTATCGCAGGCGTCGGCTTCGCGCGCATGGCCTGGGCCCGCATCTTCCACTAACAGCCAGTGACAAATGCCTGGCTGTGAAAGGCACAATCCAGCCTTGAAAGCCCCCAGTCCGCTTCTTGAAAGCCCGCAACATGGCCTTGAAACTTCATAATCCGCTCCCAAAAGTCCGCGAAGCCGGCGAAAGACCGCCCGCTCTTGAAAGCCCGCGAAGCGGGCGAGAGATGGTAGCCCCAGGCGCAAGCCTGGGAAGGAGGCGAAATCCAGAAGCCAGCCCCCGCAGGGGGGGCGTAAGAACGCACTCGAAACACACCAATGACAATGAATTCACAACGATTTTTCTGACGCAGTACAGTAGAATGCCGTTTTCAGAACCGATGCCGCCCGCCTCACAACAATCCTCTGCGCCAACCGTCGCCGTCGTCGGCGGCGGCGTAGCCGGCATGAGCGCCGCCTGCGCCCTCGCTGAAGCTGGCCTCCGCGTGCAACTCATCGAACGCCGCGGCTACCTGGGCGGCCGTGCCAGCAGCTATCTGCATCCCGGCGTGGGTGAGATCATCGACAACTGCCAGCACGTCCTCTTCGGTTGCTGCACCAACCTCATCGGCTTCTACCGCCGCATCGACGCGCTCGACAAAATCTACTGGACCACCGACATGACCATGATCGAGCCCGGCGGCCGGCGCTCCACGCTGGGCGCCACGCCGCTGCTGCCCGCTCCGTTGCATGGTCTGCCGCGTCTGCTCACGGCCGGCGCATTTTCGCTCCGCGACAAGCTCTCCCTGGCGCGCGCATTCCGCGCCATGCTCCAACCCATCCCGCCCGATTCCAAGGAGACGCTGGCCGAGTGGCTCCAGCGCCATCGGCAATCACGCGGCGCAGTCGAGCGCTTCTGGAAGCTGGTCATCGCCAGCGCCCTGAATGCTGAGATCGAGTCCATCGCCGTCCCCTACGCGGCCAAGGTCATTCGCGAGCTGTTCATGAACTCCGCCGAGGCCGGCCGCATGGGCCTGAACACGGTTCCGCTCAGCGAACTCTATTCCGGAGTAGAAGGCCTGCTGCGCAACAACGGCTCCTCGCTTCATCTCAGCAGCAACGTGGAGCGCCTCGACTGGAACCAGCAATCCTCCCAGTGGACCATCGCCACGCGCACAGGCTCTCTGCTCGCAGACTTCATCGTGCTCGCGTTGCCCTTCGAGGCCATGGGAAAGTTGCTCCCGCTCATGCCGCTCGTCCCCGGCGCCGCTGCCCTCGCCCGCCAAATCGAGCGCCACGGGCACTGGCCCATTTGCAGTGCCCATCTTTGGTTCGACCGCGAGATCACGGACCTGGATCACGCAGTAATGCTCGACCGCGAAGTCCACTGGCTCTTCAACCGCGGCAAGCTCCAGCCTTGGCGCAAAACCAACGGCAGCTACATCGAGGTCGAGGTCAGCGCCTCGCCCGTCTTCGCCGCCCGCGAGCGCAACGATGCCATCGCGCTCACTCTGCGTGAACTCGCCGAGTTCTTTCCCTCAGTCGCCTCGGCCAAGCTGGTCAAGGCCGCGCTGGTCAAGGAGGTGCGCGCCACCTTCGGCGTTCCTCCCGGCATTGACGCAGCCCGCCCCTCCGCCGTCTCGCCCTGGCCCCACTGCTTCCTGGCCGGCGACTGGACCGCCACCGGCTGGCCCTCTACCATGGAGAGCGCGGCCCGCTCAGGCCATCTCGCCGCCCAAGCGCTCTCGGCCGCCATCGGCCGCCCGCGCCCCTTCCTCAATCCCGACCTCCAGCCCCAACGCCTCATGCGCTGGCTGAGCCCACCCTCGCAGACCTAACCCCAATACTGTTTGCTCAGGGTGCTCCGGAGCGTTCTTGTTGGAGACAAAGGAGGGCGATATTGGCGCGTATTGTTGTCGAACCTCCGGTCGGGCGCGAGTCACGGCTTTCGTCAGCCCCAGCGCAATCGACAATTTGTTTCCTGACCAGGCCGTAGACAACGTAGCGCACCGGTCCCTTACCCGGCAGCCTGCCCTCGACGAACTGAAGATGCTTCTGTGCGGAGTATGCATCGGGCTGTGCGCCAGAACTCCGGATCTTGCCCGGCCCCGCATTCCACGATCTTTCGCTAGGCTTTTTGTGGCTCGATGCACGTAGCGGCCTTGAACGCCAGCGAGTGGTCTGGCCAACGCCTCTCTCTATTGTTGTAGAGCGCAGAGGTTCACTTCCCGCGTGGTGAAGGATCGCTGTAAAGGCGAAAGCTGTTGAAAATCAGGGCAAATGCTGCGAAAGACTTCAGGCATTTGAGCTTCTGTGTTCTAGGTAACCAATTAAAACTAAATAAGTTGACAGGAGTTTGCGAGGCGTCTGGCTGCTCGTGCCCAAAAAATCCATTGGACGCTATTGACAAGCGCAAATTGCTTGCTTAAACTCGCTGTCCATTGGATTCGCTTCTGATAAATCATCGATTTCTTGATCATCTTTTGATTTATAGGTTGGTACTGGATTTGTAGCGAGCAGAGGAAGCGCATGCGGCCGCCCACCCATCTTGGCTGGGTAGCCCGTAAATGGAGATTCCTCGAAGTTCGGGCACTTTTTCAAGAGGAAGAGGCTGAAAGGTCTTGCTTTTCCGGCGGCAGGATAGCCTGTGCCATTGCATCCCGCAATGGCGGCAGCTATCCAGCTCCCGGTGCAGCCCGGTTGCGAATCTAATTTGAACACTCTCATCCAGATTAACGAATGCAAGTCATTAACGAATGCAAGTCAAATAAAAGGCAGTTACACGAAACAAAAGCGACAGAGGGCCACGTGCCTGTGTGTCTACGGCACGGGTGCGCTGGTCGTTTGATCTTACTTAGTAACAGGCTGCTTTTGGCAGCGGAGGCATAAGGCGACAATGTTTGAAACTTTTGTCAGTGGTGCATCTGAAAATGTACGCATGGTTCCATCCTCAACTTCTGATCTGCGGATTCGAAAAGAATCTTCTAGCCCTGCGCACAGGGCTTCCGCGATCACCAAGCTCCTTTCGCGGTGCAGCATGTCCATAGCTTGCTGCATCTTTGTCTTCCTGCTGGGGATGCTCTCCGCAGCGAGCCTTTCGGCTCAGACCGCCGGCTCGATCTCGGGCCACGTCGCCGATCCCACCGGCGCCGTGATTCCGGGTGCCACTGTCACGCTCACCAACGTGGCCACCGACACGGTCCGCACGACGGTCACCACCAGCGCAGGCGACTATCACTTTTTTGCCGTTCCGCCGGGTGCCTACAACGTTTCCGTCTCGCACTCGGGCTTCCAGACCACCACAACTCCGAACGTGCGCGTGGCTGTGCAGCAATCGCTGGTGCTCAATTTCACGCTCCATGTCGGCGCGGTGGCGCAAACCGTCACCGTGGCCGCCACCAACGACCTGCTGAACGTCGGTAACGTTACTCTTGGCACCGTTGTTCATAACCAGGCCCTCACCCAATTGCCGCTGAACGGCAGAAACTACCTAAGCCTGGTCGAACTGGCGGCGAACACAAACACTCTCTCTCCGACAGAAGGTCAGGCGGGCTCGCGGTTGGGTGGCTCGCGCTCCAACGAGTCCATTTCTGTAGGCGGCCAGCGCATCATGTTTGACCAATACACGCTGGATGGCATCAACAATACAGACGTGGACTTCAATACCTTTGTCGTGCAGCCCACCGTCGATGCCATTGCCCAGATGAAGGTCCAAACCGGCGTCTATCCGGCTGAATTTGGATACAACGCAACCCAGATCAACGTGGTCACCAAGAGCGGCACCAACCACTATCACGGCACGGGGTTCGAGTTTATCCGCAATAACTACGCTGATGGCTTGGGCTACGATTACGCATATCCCACGCCTCTTCCTCCCGTTCTTCCGTTCAAATATAACGATTGGGGGTTTGTGGTCGACGGGCCGATCTCCATTCCCAAGCTCATCAATGGCAAGAACCGCTTCTTCTTCATGGCCAACGACGAATGGTACTCGTCCATTTCGGTTGGTCAGGGCGTCGCGACCTTGCCCACGCAGCAGGTGATGGGCGGCAACTTCAGTCAGTACACCTTGAAGCAAGGTGGCTCCGTTATCCCTATCTACGATCCCGCAACTGGAAATCCCGACGGCACCGGTAGGAAGCAGTTTGAGTGTAATGGCGTGCTCAACGAGATCTGCCCGCAGCGGATCGATCCCGTCTCAGCCGAAGCCCTCAATTTGTTCTATCATCCGGCTCAGTTGTCCTCGCTTCTGGATAACTACACTTACAGCAACAACTCCACGGAAACTCACAACGGCTTCAACTTGCGTATCGATTACTACCAATCGTCGAAGTCGCAGTGGGCCTTTCGCTTCAGCAATGGCGATGACCTCAACAATAGTGTGGGCTTCCCGGCGAAAGCTGCAACTGTCGGCAACAGCATCGTTACCAACTTTAACCAGTACATGGCCTCGAACACCTGGACCATCTCGCCCACGGTGGTCAACGTGGCCACCTTCGGTTACACCAGCTTCTACAATGCTCTGGAAACTTACTCGGCAGCCAAAGGCGTAGACCCGGTGGCGGCGGTCAACATCAAGGGCCTTGTGCCAGGACCGCAAACCAATTGGGGCATCCCCGAATGGTCCTTTGACGATAACTACACCGGCATCGGCGACACCAACGACGGTCCGTTTGTGACCAACGATCCTGATACGTCCATCAATGACAACATCAACTGGGTCAGAGGCAAGCATTCCATCGACCTCGGATTCCAATATGACCGGCAGATCTTCAACGAGCTGGGCAACCAGTTCTCTCGCGGCGTCTTCAACTTCCAGCCCAACGCAACCGCCGAGGTAAGTTCTCCCGGCAAGCTGGTTCCGAACACCGGCGACGGCTTTGCGGATTTCCTGCTCGGCGACCTTTACGAGACCACCTATGCGGTGTCAATCGCCCAGGCCAATTACGTGCGCAATGTGGAAGCTGCCTATTTCGACGACGCCTATCGAGTCACGCCCAAACTG
>JAKABE010000228.1 GCA_021801945.1 Acidobacteriota bacterium | reverse complement strand
CGAAAGCCCGACGGCCAACCCAGATGTTCCAGATAGGGAACGCAGGACATTTCGTCAGCAAACCAAGCGCGAAACTGTTGCCAAGTGGCTGCATAGTCACGCCACAAACCGGGTCTTGACTCGAAAACCTCAACATCTTGAGCCTACTGTATTAAGGCAGCTACTCCACCTGTGGGAAATAGTCTTGGCGTTCGCATTCCTGCCGGAGTGGTGGCCAAGTTGGGATCTTGCCTGAAGAGGAAGCCGAGATCAGGGTTAGGGGCAGGCGTTCCTTCGCGGTAATCCGCAGTCGCAGAAAGGCGCGTGCCATCGAGAAGCTGCACAAGCTGCAGTTCACGGTGCCCGATGATGATGTCTTCCATCGCCCGGAGATCTCTGAGCGGTGAGGCATTCCTGTATAGAAATGTTCTGATCTGTGCGATCACTAGACGGGCAGGCGCCGAGACGGGTCGCTGTACGGAGGCGGCTGAACAGATTTTGCTGGCGGGAGGTAGGGTCAGCGTTCAGGCTTTTGAGCGAGTTCACCCATACCTTAGCGCGCAAGCTCGGTCGGAGCTTCCAGACCGCCGGGAGGTGCCGGAAGGGACTGAAGCCCGTCGCGGGCCGGCAATCCTGCTTGCCGCGGAGACGCACAAGTCTGCTCCTGAGTTTTCAGCGCGGTGCGGACATCGAATCTACGACTCACTCATCGTAGCGGCGGCGTTGCATGCTGGATGCGCGACCCCTTATACGGAAGACATGCAACGCGGGCAGGCCATCCCTCCATCCGCATCGTCAATCCATTCGCACAAAGATGAAGATCGCTACTGATTCACCGTGCGCCCACTAGCTCGCCGTTCCGGGCCGCCTGGCCGAAGTGCGACTCAACGTAGTGGTCAAGGATCTCCTTGAACTCGGCGACGATGGTGTCGCCGCGCAGCGTGGTGGAGAGCTTGCCGTCAATGTAAACGGGGGCCTTGGGCTCCTCGAAGGTGCCGGGCAGGCTGATGCCGAGATTGGCGTGCTTGCTTTCGCCGGGACCGTTGACGACGCAGCCCATGACGGCCACCTTGAGCTCCTCGACGCCGGGGTAGCGCTTGCGCCACTCGGGCATGGAGGTGCGGAGGTAGCTCTGAATCTGCTCGGCCAGCTCCTGAAAATAGGTGCTGGTGGTGCGGCCGCAGCCGGGGCAGCTTGTGACCTGAGGCATGAAGCTGCGCAGGGAGAGCGATTGCAGGATCTGTTGGGAGGCGAGAACCTCCTCGGTGCGGTCGCCGCCGGGCCGGGGGGTGAGCGAGACACGAATGGTGTCGCCGATGCCGGCCAACAGCAACGGGGCAAGGCCGGCGGTGGAGGCGATGAGGCCCTTGGAGCCCATGCCGGCTTCAGTGAGGCCGAGATGGAGCGGATAGTCGCAACGGGCGGCGAGGCGGGTGTAGACGTCGAGGAGATCGCGCACGCCGGAGACCTTGGCGGAGAGGATGATCATGTCATGGCCGAGGCCGTAGCGCTCCGCTGCGGCGGCGGAGTTGAGGGCGCTGGCGATCATGGCCTCGATCATGACTTCGCGCGCGGGCTCGGGATTGGGGCGCTTGCTGTTCTCGTCCATCATGCGCGTGAGCAGCGCCTGATCGAGCGAGCCCCAGTTGACGCCGATGCGCACGGGCTTGTGGTTCTCGGCGGCGCACTCGACCATGGTGCGGAAGTTGTCGTCGTCCTTGCGGCCGATGGAGACGTTGCCGGGGTTGATGCGGTACTTGGCGAGGGCGCGCGCGGCGGCTGGGTACTTTTTGAGCAGGATGTGGCCGTTGTAGTGGAAGTCGCCGACGATGGGCACGCGGATGCCGCGCTTGTCGAGGCCTTCGACGATGGCTGGAACGGCCGCGGCGGCGTCTTCATTGTTGACCGTGACGCGCACCAACTCGGAGCCGGCGAGGGCCAGGGCCGCGACTTGCTCGATGGTGGCCTCGGCGTCGGCTGTATCGGTGTTGGTCATCGACTGAACGACGACGGGGACCTCCCAGCCAACACGAACATGGCCGATGTGAACGGTGGGGGTTTTCCTGCGTTGAATCTCCGCCATGCGTTTAGTGTACCCGGAGTGCGGCGGGAATCAATGGGGGCGTGGCCTCGTAGCGATAAGGGCTGCCGGGGACCAATCGGTAAGGGACGCGTCGCTCACCCATCGAGAAAGTCACAGGCACAAGGCGAAATTGCCTGATTGTGGGGAGATTGTGTCGGCTGGCGCCGCCAGTTCGCCGCGTTAAAGGTCGCGGCGAATGATGGCGTGGTCCGCGGCTGCTGCTTACTGGCGAGGCGTCTGCGAGGTGATAATCAGCCCTGGTATCGGCTTATCGTTCGCATCCAGAAAGCGAGCGCAGAAGTCGCTGGCTCCGCTGCCATTAACCACCGCGACACGGACGATGTTCGGTCCCTTCTTGAGGGTGGTCCGCCACGAAACACCGTCATCCACCACCGTCTGGATGTTGCCGTAGATACCGATGACCTCTTTGCCGTTGAGCCACCACACCGAGGCGGCATTGGAGCCGATGGCCAGCCGCACGTTGTGCATCTCCCTCGGACTGTTCACGACGGTGACCGCCCAGAACAGAGCGTTGTTTGCGGACTTACCCAGCGAATCGGCAAAGTGATACAGGTTCACGTTGTACTTGTCGGTGTCGACAGCGTACCAGGTGAGCGTCTTGCCGTCCACCGTTTCCGTTTCGCCGTTATGCGGGACGTTGGAGTACTCATTGGCAAAGTACTGTTTCTTGACCATGGGCTGGACACCGTTCCGCGATTGGATCTCGTCCTGGCTGGTCCCGGTTACGGTGATTGGCTCGAGGACAAGCCAGCGCTTGATGAATCCGTCTGCTCCGGTAACGAACGAGGGAGTGGTGGGACTGGTCAAGGTGGTCCCAAAAGACCGCACGGCAGCGGCCGGAACGGTGACGGCAGTCAGGGCCAGGCCCATAAAGATGGCGAGCGTGGGTACGAGATAATTGCGGTGCGAATTCATGAAAGATCCCTCGCGGAGTTGTCCCTCATCAGTGGGTGTCGATGGACGGTCGAAGGCCGGTGGCCTAGGGCGTCATCAGCCGCCAGTGCTCTCTGTCGCTCTTCGGTTTCAGTCTTTCCAGCGTCGGCATGCTGGCGCCAACGGCTGAAAGCGCCATGGGCTCGCTGGTGCCTGGAACCGCCTTGGGCATGATGCGCCAAGTTCCGTCGGAGAATTGATCGAGGCGCCACAGTTGCTCCGGCGCGCCGGTGAAGGCGGGCAGCACCACCAACTCCGCGCCCTTGACGGCGGCCAACGCGCGGTCCGTGCCGGCGATGGTGATCCTGAAGTAGGGACCGCCGGGATAGCCGCCGGCGTCAGGAACGGGCGTTAGCTGCCACTTCTGCTGCGCCTCGGCCAGGTAGTTGGACATGCCGGCGTCTACAGTGCTCGCGGGCCAGTTCTTCTCCACATCCGCAGCCGTCTGGTTCGGAATCGGCTTGCCGGTCCCGCCAAACATAGCCCCAAACGGGAAGTGGGCAGGCCGATGACCAGCGGTATTTGAGCCAGGCGGCGGCCGGTGAAACCGGAATGGCTTTCTCGGGCCGCCTACCGGCACGCCCTCTACGGCCATATCCAGCGAGGTGCCGCTGTGTACGGATTGGATTTCGAACGTGCCAGCCTTGGGATTCTCGCCCGCTACCGGCCAGCCGTTTTCCCAAAGCAGCGGGCGGATATCGAGAACGCTGGCGCCGCCGCGGTCCAAATCGGCCTCAAAGTGCATGGAGAACTTCTGCACGCCATCGCCCTCGTTGATCAGGCCAAAGTGTCCCGGCCCGATGTAGCGGCCCTCGGAGCCGATCAGCAGCGTGCCGCCACCTTCAAGCGAGGGCACACCCTCGGCGTCCACGAATGGACCCGTCGGACGGCGCGAGCGGGCTACCCGGATGTTGTAGCCGGAGTTGGTCCCGTCGCAGCAACTGCCGTGCGTATCGAACAGGTAGTACCAGCCGTCGTGGTAGATCATGTCGGAGGCTTCGCCGTTGATGGCAAGGTCGACAGGCTTTTCGTTGGGATTCATATCCATGCCCGTCTTCGGATTCAGCTGGACAATGCGGATGTAGCCAAAGTAAGAGCCGTAGGTGAGCCAGAACTTGCCAGTCGTGGGATCGAGAAATGCGCCGGGATCGATCGCGTTGCAGTCTTCGATGCCATTCGAGCTGGCGACCTTGCCGCCTTGATGCCACTTGTAATTGGGAGACTTGGGATCGAGCGACTTGGTCCAGATCATGTCAATCTCGGCTTTGTTGGGCAGCGATCTCCCCCCTCCCGCACCGCGGGCGACATACATGTAATACCGGCCATCGAGGTGAATCACGTCCGGGGCAGCGCCGATGAGGGGCGGAGCCACACCGGCGTGCCACGTCCAGCCGTCGTCGGAAACCAAAGCTCGTCCGCCGGTGCCGTAGACGTAATACTTGCCGTGGTCCAGAACCACTGTGGAGGGATCGTGGATTCCGATGTCGCCGTTCAGTGCGAAGGCCGTGGAGGTGAGAGCGAGCAAAACTGTGAGAAATCCGTATCTCAAACAAATGCGAGTGTTGTGGCGCATCCAATTAGCCCCGTATCTTTTTTCGAGCGTCTGTAAAGTTCCTGTGTCTAAGGACGATCATGTTCGCCGCAGTGCGCGATATTGGAAGATCCGCCATGGCTGGCATAGCCAATCAAGCGGTTTCAGAACAGCGGAACTCGTTTGGAGTTCAGAAGCAGATTCTATTCTCGTGCGGCATGCGAACAACACACCCCCAGTACCCGCGGATATTGTTCTGTCGCCATTTGGGCAGACGATTGGGGAAAAGCTAAAGTTTCAAAGACAGAAAAGTGCTGTCGGCTACGGTAGCCAGATCACGAGAACCTTCGCTAAGTGGCTGAAGGCTAGATTGTGGAGCAGATCGCGCGGGGCGCATCAGGATGTCCATGCAAAGGCCCAGGTTGGCTTGTCTCCCATGAAACATCTGTGAGAACGAAGGAAGGCCATTCCGCTTGGCGGAATGGCCTTCCTTGAGATGCTTTCGCGCGAGCGGTGGTCAGCGAGCAGCGAGGGAGGGGCGAGTGTCGAGCTTACCGGAGGCGTAGCCCTTGGCCATCTCGCTGATTGCGATGGGTGTGTAGTCGCCGGCGTGGCCGGCCTGGCCGAACTCGATCATACGCGCCTGAACTACTTTCTTCATCGCCTCGCGGGCGGGCTTGAGGTAGTCGCGGGGATCGAACTTCTCAGGCGTCTCGGCAAAGACCTTGCGGATGGCGCCGGTAATGGCGAGACGGCTGTCGGTATCGACATTCACCTTGCGCACGCCGTTGCGGATGCCGAGCTGAATCTCCTCGATGGGCACGCCCCAGGTTTGCTTCAGCTTGCCGCCGTACTGGTTGATGATGTCCTGCAGATCCTTGGGAACCGAGGAACTGCCGTGCATCACCAGATGGGTGTGGGGCAGGCGCTTGTGAATCTCGATGAGGATGTCCATTTTGAGGACGGAGCCGTCGGGCTTCTTGGTGAATTTGTAAGCCCCGTGGCTGGTGCCGATGGCGATGGCGAGGGAGTCGACGCCGGTGCGCTCAGCAAACTCGACGGCCTGATCGGGATCGGTGACGTGCTCCAGGCCGGAGCCGCCGGCGCCGTGGCCGTCCTCGACGCCGCCCAGCACGCCGATTTCGCCTTCGACGGAGACACCGCGCTCATGGGCGTAATCGACCACGCGGCGGGTGACTTCGACGTTCTCCTCAAAGGTGGAGGGAGTCTTGCCGTCTTCGCGCAGCGAGCCGTCCATCATCACTGAGGTGAAGCCGAGGGCGATGGCGCTCTTGCAGGTGTCAAAGCCGTTGCCG
>JAKABE010000227.1 GCA_021801945.1 Acidobacteriota bacterium | reverse complement strand
AGCGCAGATTTTATTGCACAGATCCAGTCCGGTAACAGCCGCAGATCGATCACACGAAGATATTTCTCGTGCTGGGTCGGTTTGAAGGATACGGAGCTCAACCCGTACCGGAATCGACCAAAATCAATGCCCCCTTTCACCCCCTGCGGCCCAGTTCCTTTCAAACTCAACCGCTCCCATGTCTTTGCTGGCCATGGCGATCTGCTTTCACCGCGCAGGAGGATCAACGGCCATTGGCCCCGCTCTTCGGCACGGGGAACCCGGCCCCAAAGAACCTGCCGGCCCCGCAGGAGCCGCGCAAATCCTCTGGACTCGCGTCCGAATCCCAGTTCATGCAATCGCCAGGCAACAGAGGCGCCATCGCCCAGGCGCCCGGAACGCGGAGGTCCCGAACCGTGCGCATCGGTTAAGGTAAGAACTGACAATCCGATTGTCACAGCAATGAGCGATTCCAACTCCCAGCCCTCCCCGGAGCACATACGCCATGATCGATGGCTGGTGTTGATCGCCCTCTACAAGCTGGCCCAAGCGCTGATCTTCGTGGCCATTGGCGTGGGGGCCCTCCACCTTCTCCATAGGGATGTTGGCGACGTCCTTGCTGCTCTGGCCGACCTGCTGCGCTTCAACCCCGAGTCGCGATTCGTCAACTTTGTTCTCGGCGAAGCCTCCCTGCTCAACGATCCCTTGCTGCGCCGCATCGGCGCGGCGGCCTTCTGCTACGCGGTCCTGGAACTGGCGGAGGGCATCGGGCTTTATCTCGAAACTGCCTGGGGCGAGTACCTGACGCTGATCATCACCGCCTCCTTCTTGCCCTGGGAGTCCTTCGCGGCCGTCCGCCACCTGACTTGGGTAAGAGCTGGCCTGCTGATCATCAACGCCCTGGTTTTCTTCTATCTATTGAAGCTGGTCGCGGAGCGGGAACGGCGGCGTCGCGCAGCCCGGAGGAAGTAGCCGGGGGATCAAATTCCGCATTCCAGCGCCAAGGCGCCAGGGGCTTTCCCCGCTTCCCGCACCGCCATATCCCTCTCTTCCATTCGCTAGTGGTCCCAAAGCAATCAACACTACAGATTGTGGTCAGGGTCCTCTTCCTCTCCATTAGGCGATTTTCCCCGCAATACCGCCATAAATCGTAGATTTCCACCGATTTTCCACTTGGCATGGGCACGGATCGGCGCTACTATCGACCCTGGAGTGGGAAATTCTGGAGTAAAGTGGAACATTAGGACGCCACTTGAACCGTTTCAGGCCAGTTTACTCCGATTCTTTTCTCGACGGAACGGAATCCCGGCGGCGCCGCTGCGACTGAACCAGTGATGCCAACCCGGCAGATTCCCACCCCAGGGAAGCAATCCGTGGCGCTGCAAGCACGATCAGCCGCGGGAGACAAAGAGGCACGGCGATGTTTCGCGGCAACCATCCGGCCAAGGTCGATGAGAAAGGGCGGCTCAAGCTCCCGGCGGCGTTCAAGCAGTTGCTGGATGCGCAGCACGTCACACAGTTCTACATCACCAGCGTGGATGGCCAGAGCGCGCAGATCTGGCCCCTGCCGGAGTGGGAAAAGCTGGAAGGCAAACTGGCCGAGTTCAGCACCATGGATGACGCCGTGCAGAAGTACCTGAACCTGACGAGCTATTACGGGCAGCAGGTGGAGACGGACAACCAGGCGCGGGTTTTGCTGCCGCAGATTCTGCGCGGCACGGCCAAGCTGGACGCGGAGGTTGCGGTGATGGGCAAAATCGACCACCTGGAAGTGCACAACCTGGCGCTGTTTGAGGAGTCCTTGCCGGCCAACGCGATGACGGCGGAAGACCGCAAGGCGGTGGCGGCGATTCTCAGCCGCCGGAGTTGAACTTGAGACCCCTCAGGGGGAGCACATGACGCAGCAAGCACGCCATGTGCCGGTTCTTTTTGAAGCAGCGATGGATTTTCTCCGCGTGCGCCCCGGCGGAACCTATGTGGACTGCACGCTGGGACTGGCAGGGCACGCCGAGGGCATTGTGCGCCGCCTGGGGCCGGCGGGACGGTTGATCGGGTTTGACCGCGATCCCGAGGCGCTGGCACTGGCGAGAGAACGGCTGGACCGGGTCTGTACTGAGATGGGCAGTTTCGCTCCGCAGGTGACGATGATCGGCGAGGCGTTCAGTTCGATCGCGCGTCATGTGGAAGCGGCCTCAGTGGATGGTCTACTGGCTGACTTTGGCCTGAGCAGCATGCAACTCGACCAGGCGCGCAGAGGTTTTAGTTTTCAGGCGGACGGGCCCCTGGATATGCGTATGGATACGCGGACCGGGCCTACCGCCGAACAGGTGGTGAATGAGGCTAGCGAGCGCGAGCTGGCGGACCTCATTTACGAATACGGAGAAGAAAGGAGGTCGCGGACAGTCGCCAGAGCCATTGTGCGGGGGCGGCCGGTTACATCCACGGGGCAATTGGCCCGGATTGTAGCCTCGGCCGTCCCGCCAATGAAACAAGGGCGCATTCATCCGGCCACCAGAACCTTTCAGGCGTTGCGCATCTTCGTCAATCGCGAGTTGGACGAAATTCGGGCTTTGTTCGAGGCCGCACCCAGGTTGCTTAAGCCCTCCGCAAGGCTGGTTGTCATCAGTTTTCATTCTCTTGAAGACCGCATCGCAAAGGATAGTATCCGGGAGGGCGCAGGGCAGGGAATTTGGAAGACGCTTACGCGCAAGCCGGTCACGGCGGGTGAGCAAGAGATCGAGCGCAACCCCCGCGCACGCAGCGCCAAGTTAAGAGCGGCGGAAAGGGCAGCTTCTGGCTGCTAGCCCCAAGCTTCTAGCTGCCGTTGTGGCCGTGATGTTTGAGTCGAGGACGTGGAAGTTTCAGTGCCATGCAATTGCGGGTTTTATCTGTAAACGAACCAAGCGGATGTTCTACAAGAACGCTGGGAGCTAGAAGCTAGCAGCTAGAAGCTCCGGCAGGAGACTCACCATGGCGGCATGTACTACCACCTATTTCGAAGCCGGGCGCAGTTGGAGTTCGCGCTTGGCTGAACGGAACGCCGAGTTGCTGGCCCAGCAGCCGCTGAAGCGGCGCCGCGTGCGCACGCCGGAATTTTATTTTGTGAAGCGCTTTGACAATTCCAGGCTCGTCAAGGCTCCTGACCCAGTGAGGGCCCGTGAGATGAGAGTCTTTTCCGGCGCCGTGGCCGTGCTCTTCTCCTTGGTCATGGTCTACGGCCTGCAACACTTCTACGCCATTGAGAGCAGCTATCGCGTGGAAAGCGAAAAGCAGGTCCTCGAGCAGTTGCGCGAACAAAACCGCCAGTTGCGTCTGAGCGAGGCGGAGTTGGGGCAGCCGGCCCGCATCGACAAATTGGCGCGTCAGCTCGGCTTTACAGAGCCACAGCCGGATCACGTGGTGTATGCCAGCGCTAATCCTGATTCCGGAGCGCCCACGATGGCGCAGTTGACGCGTCCGGCACGGGCCGGCCAATAAGATCGCAGCCCGCCAGGACTCTTACTCCGGCTCTTGACCGACGCTCTCTGAAGCGGAATAGCTTAAGTTGCCAGAGCCAAACGCGATGCAGGCAACCGTTCGAGCCATCCGAAGCCGCCCTGCCGCGGCCCAAGTCGCCCCCTTCCGGCGGGCGCGCTTCTGGATCATTTGCCTCTTCTTTTTGCTTTGGGCGGGTGTGATTGCGGGCCGCCTCTTCTGGCTCCAGATCCTACATCATCAGGAATTTGTCGAGCGCGCTCAAAAGCAGCAGGAGCGTACCTTCGAGGTGGCTCCGCGCCGTGGCATCCTCTACGACCGCAATCTGCATGAACTGGCAATGACCGTGCTGGCGGACTCCATCTACGCCGATCCATCTCAGATACAAGACAAGCAGGCAGTGGCGCAGGCTTTGGCTGCCTTGGTGCACACTGACCCGCAGGATTCGCGCACCACCGCGCAAGCGATTGCCCGACGTCTCGAGGCAGGCCGCTACTTTGCCTGGATCGCGCGGCGCATCTCGCCGGCAGTGGCGGCGCGCGTGAGGGCATTGATCAAAAGCCAGGACTTCAAGGGAATCTACTTCCAGAAAGAGTTCAAGCGGTACTATCCCAACAATGATCTCGCCGCGCAGGTGTTGGGCTATGTGGGCAATGACGACGATGGCTTGGGCGGATTGGAAGAAGAGTTCAACGCGCAGCTGCACGGTCAGCCAGGACGCGTGTACATGGCCATCGACGCGCGGCGCAAGGTCTTCGGGTCGAGCGAACGCGATCCTCAGCCGGGCCGGAATCTGGTGCTGAGCATCGACGAGAACATCCAATATATGGCCGGGCGCGCACTCGACCACGCCATGGAGAAGACGCACGCCCTGGACGGCACGGTCGTGGTCCAGGACGTGCACACCGGCCAGATTCTGGCCCTCGCCGTTCGGCCCACCTTCAATCCCAACAACTCCCGCTTCACCGACCCTGACCTGCTCCGCGACCGCGCGGTGAGCGATGTCTATGAGCCCGGCTCGACCTTCAAGCTGGTCACCTATTCGGCGGCCCTCCAGGAGGGAGTGGTTACGCCCGACAGCATGATCGACTGCCATCACGGCCAGATCAACGTGCACGGCGCCATCATTCATGACGACCAAAGCGATCGTGGCCTGGGCGTTGTCCCCCTCCCTACGGCGCTGGCCCGCTCCAGCGACGTGGCTGCCATCGAGTTGGCGCTCAAGCTCGGGCCCCAGCGCTTCTATCACTTCATCCGCGCCTTTGGCTTCGGCCAACGCACCGGTATTGGGCTGCCCGGCGAGACTGCGGGGCTGCTTCGGCCTTTGGACCGCTGGGAACCGGCCACCATCGGATACATGGCCATTGGTCAGGGGGTAGCCGTAACACCGCTCCAGCTTGTGACCATGGTTTCCACCATTGCCAACGGCGGCGTCTACCTGCCGCCGCGTTTGCTGCTGCCGGGTCAACTCAAGTCGGGCGCCGAACCGCCGCTGCATCCCCAGCCCGTAAGGCCTGGCGAGGATCTGCCCAATCCTCTGCCGCCGGGAGCCCATCGGGTGATCTCCACATTCACGGCCGCCGAAATGCGTCAATTGTTAGAAGATGTGGTGCTCAACGGCACTGGCAAAAATGCGCAACTTGACGGTTATTCCTCGGCCGGGAAGACCGGCACTGCGCAAAAGATCGATCCCAGGACGCATCTCTATTCGAAGACCATGCACATCGCCTCGTTTGCCGGGTTCGCCCCCGTCAACAATCCGGTCATCGCCGTTGCTGTGGTCATCGATTCGCCCAAGGGCGCCTATTATGGTGCGGATGTCTCTGCGCCGGTCTTCGCGGAGGTTGCGCAGCAGGTTCTCGAATACCTGGGCGTGCCCCATGACATTCCGCTCCGTCCTCCGGACGCTTCCGCGCGGCCTGAACCAATCATTGCCGAAGACACTACCTCCGAAGATCCTTCGAATATTCAAGCCCTCTACGCGGCCGCCAACGCTCTGCCCAGTGACGACCCACAAAGCACGGCTGCAAAACAACAGGAGTCTGCCGTCGTGGTCAGCCCCCAGCCGTCCACTCACGCCGTAACCCCTTCATACGGCGCTCTATCTGCGCCCGCGAACACCCCGCCCACGCAGCCAGCCCCATCGAAACCCGAAACGGCCGCGTCGCAGCCGCCTGCCACGGTAACCATCGCAACGGCCCCAAAGCTGCGTGTCCCCTCACTCATCGGCCTGCCCATGCGCCGAGTCATCGTGGAGGCCGGCGCCGCAGGCCTCGAAGTCCAGATTGTGGGCGATGGTACAGCGCGCGAGCAAGCTCCTGCTCCCGGCACCATGGTCCCTCGTGGAACAAAGATTGTCGTGCGCTGCGCGCGCTGACAGCAGTTTCAGGAACCCGCATCCCGGTCACTTGCCGATGT
>JAKABE010000226.1 GCA_021801945.1 Acidobacteriota bacterium | reverse complement strand
CGTCCGGTTGTCCCATCCGCAGCGTGCACTCCGGCCGGTCTGCCTCGTCCCACACCTGTTCGGGCAGCATCTGTCCGCCGGTAGCGAACTTTTCGTAGGCCTCGATCAGAGCATCCACACCGTTGCCGACCGCCAGTTCGTAATGGGCCCGTTCGCCGGTGAGCAAAGGCCACACGCGGCCCTGGCCCCATCCTTCGTAGGGACCGCCATCCGGCCGCTGTCCATAACCGTCCCAGTTGTAGCGCAGCCATCCCGGACCCTGCGGCAGGTCACGCTTCAACACAGCGTCCACGACCTTGAGCGAGTCGACAATGAGCGGATCGTCGGGCCGCCGCACGCCGTAGCGCACCAGTTCCAAGAAGCCCGCATCCACAATCTCACGTGCCTGAAACTCATAGCGCGTGCCCGGCGGGCGGTTGGAGAGGCGGACCACTTCTGTGCCGCAGCTTTCGTGCGCGTAAGCCTCGCCACACTCCGGCGGACGGATGCGCATATAGTGGCGTTTGATCTCAGGATGAAGGACGCCGTTGTTGGTCACCGTCCAGTCCTCCAGGTGGCATTCGATCCAGTCGGCAAACTCCTCGATGAATTGGGCCAGCTCCATCGCGTCGTGAGCCCGTGCCATTTCCGCCGCGCAGATGAGTCCAGCAATGACCGCAGCCAGCGTGGAGGGCGAGTAGCCCGCGTTCTCTTCCCAGCGCTCCTGCTGGGTAATAGGGGCATGGCGGATCAGGAATCCCGCGGCGCGCTCCACAAACGGAAAGATATTGAGCTCGCCCAAACCGCCAGCCTTCCAGAGACGCCAAGCCAGCATCAGCGGAAAGGCGACCTCGTCCAACTGCAGGCCGTTCCAGTAAGGGGTGCCGTCAATCCAAAAGTTCTGTGCGAAGCCTCCGTCAGGCCGCTGCGTGCAGGCCAAGTAAACCAGCGCCCTTCGCGCGGCTACAACCTGCCCGCAGGCTAGCAGGGCGGTGGCCGTCTGCACCATGTCGCGCGTCCATACCAGATGGTAGCCGCCCAGGTCGTCATCGCTCTTGACCTGGCCCCAGGGAATCGACGCCGAAGCCACAAATGCTCCAGAGAAGGTCTTATCCTCATGCGCCAGCAGGATGTTGTGGCTAGTGCGCATCAACCTGCCCCCGTCGCGCGCCTTGGCCGCCAGCCACTCCGGGATCGTCACCCGTTTCCACTGTTCGATAAACCGTGCACGATGCTGGTCGAAGGGTCTGGCCAGCGCGCTCATGGTGCTCTCCAGCGCCGCGTGCTGCCCTTCTCCGGCGCCGATGGCCAGCGTGAACTGGTATCTCTGCAGAGCACGCGCACCGCTGAGATCCAGTTCGCCCATCACTGCAATGTTGCCGTTGACCGCCGATCCGAACTCCCAATCCATCTGGAAGTTGTCCATCAGGTCGCGCCAGCCATCGCTGGCCCCCACAAATCCGCAGCTCACGCGCTCGAAGCCGCAGCTGGCCCCCATGGCCAGCGACCACCGGTCCTTCCAGGCCAGCAGCATTTTGTGCCCTGCCACGTCCAGCGCCCGGGCCGTGTTACCCCTACCGCCGTCATCGAGGTGTGGCGCCAGGAGCGCGTAAACCTTGAGCCGCGGCAGGAAATCCGCGCTCCCTTCCAAGCGCACATGCACCAGCACGACTGGACGGTGCGGATCGCAGATGATCTCCTTGATCAGCGCGTAGCGACCGTTGGGATCGCGGTTAACGTACCGCGCCCCAAGCGCCTCCTCATTAATGTATTCAAAAGTAGTCTGGAGATCGCGCTTCTCTTCATGCACGAACGACTCGCCGTCGGTGACCAGCAATCCAAGGTCGCGCACCTGAACGCGATCGATGGTGGGGTAGTAGATCTCGTTCAGAATTCCGTGGGAACAGGTGAACCAAACGCAGCTCGCAGCCGAGTAGGCGGTTCCCACCGCATCCTTGACGCTTGAGGTCCAGCGCGGCGGCAGGCCGGGAGCGCCGAAGGCCTCACCGTGCTGTTCAAGCCAACGATAGCGGGGCTGGTCACTCATGACCGGCTACCGCGCTGCCAGGAGAGAATGGGAAAAAGGCACATGAGCGAGGGGAACCGAGTTACGCGCCACTTTTATACGACGCTGTATGGCGCTGCTGGGATGCCTCCCGCGATCGCCTAATTTTCCTTTCCGGCCGACCGCTTGCCGCCTACAGCCTCTTGAACTTTTCCGCACCCTGGCCGGCTCAAGCCGCATCCACCGCCATAGGCGGTGCGTTTGCTGCGTGCTGAGTAGCCAACTTGCCGTCTCCACGCCTTGCCCGTAGCCGTTGAATGCAGGGCTACGGCAATACCTGGGTTGGCAGATCCAGAGGCACACCTGCAAAGCCGGCGCGACCAGAAGGGAGCGGCGAGCTCGATCCAACTTCAAGCGGAGACAGGCGCGCTGGTTTTGCCGGAGACCCTCAATTTACAATCCCAACTGAGGAGATTTCCCCTATGGCATACGAACTCGCACCTCTTCCTTACGATTACTCGGCGCTCGAACCGTTCATCGACAGTGAAACGATGAAACTCCACCACGACAAGCACCATCAGGCGTACATCAACAACGTCAATGCCGCACTGGCCAACCACGCCGATCTGGCCGCCAAGTCGGTCGATGACCTGGTGCGCGGCCTGGCCACGGTCCCCGAAGATATTCGCACTGCGGTCCGCAACAACGGCGGAGGGCACTCCAACCACTCCATGTTTTGGACCATCATGGGCTCGCCCAATACCCCCGGCATCGGCGGCAACCCGACCGGCGCCATCGCCGCCCAGATTGCCGCGGACTTTGGCGACTTTGAGACTCTCAAAAAGACCTTCAACGATGCGGCAGCAAAACAGTTTGGTTCCGGGTGGGGCTGGCTGGTCCTTCAAGGCGACAAGCTCAAGGTGATTACCACCGCCAACCAGGACTCGCCGCTGTCGCAAGGACTGTACCCGATCCTCGGCAACGACGTCTGGGAGCACGCCTATTACCTGAAGTACCAGAATCGCCGTCCCGAATACCTGGCCGCGTGGTGGAATGTCGTCAATTGGGCCGAAGTGAACAAGCGCTTTGCCACAGCCAAAGGCTGAGGACAGCCCTCAGCGGCCGGTTGCAGCCGGCTTCGTCATTCCAGAGGGGCCGGAGGCCTCTCGCCTTCCCGAATGAACCAGGATCGAGCCGCCTGTTCATAGCCGGCTCGATCCTGGCTTTGATCCATGATCTTTGCCCGTGTCTTTCCACAACTCTTCGTCATTTTCCGTGTCTAACTCCGCAGGAGTGGATAGGAAACCGTGCGCACTCTGGTTGGACTTTCTTTGGCTGCATTTTTTGGCTTGCTTTCGCCATCCGTTGTGGCCCAGTCGGGCAGCTTTGAGGTGGCCGAAAATGGCCATCCTGTAGGCACGGCCACCTTCAACTTTGCGGCAACGCCGCGAGGCTACGATTCCACCTCTCTGGTGCGCGTAACCATGCAGGGGCTGGACTATTCCCTTTCAAAGACGGAGCGCCTTACTGCGGCCAACCACCTGCGCCATGTGCTATTGAGCGCCGTGGTCAATAAGTCAGCGGTTACAGTCATTGCGACGCCGGAAGCGGGCCAATTTCTCCTGGACATCTCCGCCAACGGCCGCCGCAGCACCATCCGTTTGCCCGCTCATCCTGGCGCTGTTTTTTTGCCCGACTTCGATCCTGGCGCCCTGGAAACTTTACTGACACTCGCCGTCGACCAGAACAACCGCGGCCTGTGGGCCATCCTGCCGAAGAAGACCGGGTCTCAAATCGCCACCATTGAGGCGGTGCAGTTAGCCACCTATCCGGATATGCAGGGAACGCTCAACGGCGCCGCCATCACGGTGCACCACCTCACGGCCACGATCGCCGGCACGCATACCGATCTCTTCACCGGCCCCGAGAATCAGCTTCTCCAGGCCGAGCTCCCGCAGCGGGGTTTCGCGCTGGTCCGCAAAGGATTTGTGCTCACGCCGCCAGCCAAGCCACTAGTGGCGCCTACGAACCAATCCGCAGCTGTGCCGTGAACCCGATAGCGCGCGCAAGAATTGGCCGCGCTTGACGAACCCCGCATCCGTGAACCACACTAAAAACCGTGCGCCGGGGAGGATTTGCCTGGACAACGGCGCTTTGCACCGCAATCTGCCCCATGTGGGTCGATACCTTCTCGTTGTTGACAACTAGTTTTCCGGTTAGTCCAACACTCAGTTGCAGATGATTACAGTTAAAGATCTCACACGCAAATACGCACATACCACCGCGGTCGATCACATTTCCTTTTCCGTTGACAAGGGCCAGATCGTGGGCTTTTTAGGTCCCAATGGAGCGGGGAAAACGACCACCATGCGCATGCTGACCTGTTTCCTGCCGCCCACTTCGGGAGCGGCCACCGTGGCCGGCTTCGATGTGCTGGAGCAGTCGATGGAGGTGAGGAAACGCATCGGCTATCTCCCCGAAACGCCTCCGCTCTACCTGGAAATGGAGACGGCCGAGTACCTGCGCTTTGCGGGCCGCCTCAAGGGCCTTAAAGGAGCGGAACTGGACAAGCGCGTCGATTACGTCAGCGGCCGCTGCTCCATAGGGGATGTGAAAAAGAAACTCCTAGGCAAGCTCTCAAAGGGATATAGACAACGCGTGGGACTGGCCCAGGCCATTCTCCACAACCCCGACGTGCTCATTCTGGACGAGCCCACAGCCGGCCTGGATCCCAAACAAATAAACGAGACCCGCGACCTGATCAAGGACCTGGCGGGCGACCACACCATTATTTTGAGCACGCACATTCTGCCCGAGGTGGAGCAGACCTGCGAATACGTCATCATCATCAACAAAGGCCACGTGGTCGCCACCGACTCGGTGGCCAACCTGCAAGGGCGGGCGCGGGACGCTGAAACCGTAGTCCTGGAAGTGGCGGGCCGCGGCGCTCCGCTCGATCCTGCCCGTGTGCAGCAGCGCCTGGAGCAGGTGGCGGGCGTGAGCCGCGTGCTGGTCAAGGATCAACACGACTCCAAGGCAGTCTTCGAGGCGGAGAGTCGCAGGGGCGAACTGGTGCGGGGCGATCTGGCCCGCGCCGTCATCGAGGCCGGCTGGGATCTGAATGAATTGCGTCCCGCCGCCATGAGCCTTGAGGAGATCTTCCTGCAGCTGACGGGCAGCGACTCCGCCACCCAACAGGCCGGAGGCGAGGCGCAGGAAGAACCGGCTCCCGCGGCGGAAGCCGAAACGGAAAACGCCAGCGCATCCCCAGCCGCCGAGGAGCCGCAATCATGAGAAACATCTGGATCATCTGGCGCAAGGAACTGAAGAGCTACTTCTCGTCGCCGATCGCTTACCTGCTGCTCACCATGTTCGCCCTGATCTTCGGCTTCTTCTTCTGGAATGCGGTCGGATTCTTCGTCATCGAGGGCGTGGAATTGCAGATGAGCGGCCAGATGGCGAGCATGAACATCAACGCGCAGATCATCCGGCCGCTGCTGGATAATGCCAGCGTCCTGGGCCTCTTTTTCATTCCCTTGATCACCATGCGCCTGTTCGCCGAGGAGAAACGCACCGGCACGATTGAGCTGCTGGCCACCTCGCCGGTGCGCGACATCGAAATCATCCTGGGAAAATGGTGTGCGGCCCTGACTCTTTATGGCTGCCTGTTGCTGTGCTCGGCGATCAACCTGGCCTTTCTGTTCCACTATGGCAACCCCGACTGGAAGCCGGTGGTGATCGGCTATCTCGGGCTTCTGTTGCAGGCCGGCGCGCTGCTGGCGCTGGGAACCTTCATTTCCACCCTCACCCGCAACCAGATCATCGCCGGCGCGGCCACCTTCGGCCTGTGTCTTCTGCTTTGGGTCTTCGCCTGGGTGAGCGGCTACGACTCTTCCACCT
>JAKABE010000225.1 GCA_021801945.1 Acidobacteriota bacterium | reverse complement strand
GCCATACTCGATGGCCACGCGCGGAATGGCCTCGTAGTCGGTTTCATCGGGCTGGCCCAGGTTGGCTGTGTAGGCGTAAGGGATGGCGCCCTTCTGCTTCATCCAGTGGAGGGCTGCGGAGGTGTCGAGCCCGCCGGAGAAGGCAATACCGACCTTCTGGCCGATGGGTAGGGATTCGAGAATTACGGACATGCTTGCAAGACCTCGGAAAAGTTGTCAGTGATCAGTGATCAGTGGTTGGTCTATCCGCCGCTCTTGATGAGAACTGAAAACTTTGTGATCTCGTCGAGATTGGGAAACTCCTTGTCTCGCAGGAGGCTCCAGTGCCCACGGCAATTTTGATAGAGCATGTAGACGTACTTGTGAAATTCGTCATAGAAGTTGGATAGGCTGATCGCCGGACGTTCGTGGGATAAATGCCCGCTGACCTTGTTTCTCATTTCCCGAAATCGTTTCGCGAATTCAGGCGGGACTTTTTCCGGAAAAGCACTGATATTGTTCTCCCAGACCGGAGCGGTTCCGTTAAGTATCGCCTTACGCCTGTCAGTCAGGATACGTTGGGCACGGCTACCAATGTAGCTGTCTCTGATTTCTGCCCTCTGTCGCTCGTCTTTTACTCCTAGCGTAGTGTCGCCCATTTCTCTGACGATTGCACCGACCATGAATTCGTAGAGGTGGTGGATGAAGCGCGCATATGCATTGTAGGTCTTGTATGCAATAAGGCGCGTTTCTTCGGCTGTGGGTGAAGCAGCACCCTTTGACTCTGCCTGCGCCCGCATGATCATCATGGTTCCATAGGTTTCAAAGTCCTTGAACGCATCCTCACAGCGTAGAAATTCATGTTTGAGCGCGGTGCAGTGTGCACTGTCTGTGGAGTCTCCAGACTTGAATTTCATAAACACCTCTGTGAAAACCATCCCTCCAGGGGCTAAAGCCACAGATTTCATGCGCATTTTGCGGCACGGCTAAAGCCGTGCCCTTGTTACAAAACTCTCGTCTGAAAGCAGCCTGGATCCATTGCAGTTTCAGGCTGACCGCCAACCGTCGGAAACTTCTGAACATTCGCTAACCCGCCCAGCAACAACAGCAGCAACGCCTTCTGCGCGTGCAGCCGGTTTTCTGCCTGATCGAAGACGATGGACTGCGGGCTGTCGATGACCGCGTCGGTGACCTCTTCGCCGCGGCGGGCAGGCAGACAGTGCATAAAGACCGCTGTCGGTTTGGCCTTCGCCATCAGCGCCTCGTTCACCTGGAAGGGCCGGAAGATCGGAGCGCGCTTGGTGGACTCGTGCTCCATGCCCATGCTCACGCACACGTCGGTATACACCGCGTCGGCGCCTTCGACGGCCGCTTGCGGGTCCTGCAGGAGCCGCACCTCCGTGCCATTCTTGGCGGCGATCTCGCGCGCGATGGTGACGATCTCGATGTCGGGCGAGTAGCCGCGGGGCGTCGCCACGGTGATGTTGGCGGCCAGTTGCGCACCACACAGCATCAGTGAGTGGCACACGTTGTTGCCGTCGCCGACGTAGGTGAAGTTCAGCCCGGTCACGGAGCCGAAGCGCTCTTCGAGGGTCATGAAATCGGCTAGCGCCTGGCAGGGATGCTCGAAGTCGGAGAGCGCGTTGATCACCGGCACGCGCGCGTTTGCCGCCATGTCGGTGATGGTGTCGTGGGCGTAGGTGCGTAGCACGATCACGTCCACCCAGCGCTCCAGGTTGCGCGCCACGTCGGCGATGGTTTCGCGCTCGCCCAGTGGTGAGTTGGCATGATCGACGAAGATGGCGTTGCCGCCCATGGTGTTGATGCCAGCCTCGAAGGCCAGGCGCGTACGCAGGCTGGCCTTCTCGAACATGAGCACCATCTGCTTGGCATCCAGGGCATGGCGGTACTCGCGAGGATTGTGCTTGACCTCGCGCCCCAGCTTAAGGATGGCGCGCACCTCGGCGCTGGAGAGATCGGCGATGGAGCACAGGTCCTCGCCGGCCATGCGCGCGGTCGCGGCCTGCACATCGGGGTCTTTCTCGACCGGGATCGCCGCGGTGGGGCGATCCATGGTAGCTCTGCTAGGCATGATGTTCTCCTTCTGCGGATGAAGTCCCGGCATGCGCAGTGGCGTATTCAGTAAAAATCTCGTCCAGCGCCGCGATCGCCGTGTCCACATGCGTGCGTTCAAGGATATAAGGCGGTAGAAAACGCAGCACCGTATCGCTAGTGCAGTTAATGAGGATGCGGCGCTTGAGCATCTCGGCGACGACGCGCTTGGCTAGCTCCGCGGAGTCGAGTTCTGCGGCGACCATCAGTCCTTTGCCGCGCACATCCACGATGGCCGTGTGGCGGCTGGCGAGAGCGCGCAGCTGTTCCTGGAAGTAGCCGCCTACCTCGGTCGCATTCGTCAGCAAGCCCTCTTTTTCGATGGTATCGATGACGGCGATGGCCACAGCGCAGGCCAGCGGGCCTCCGCCGAAGGTGCTGCCATGCATCCCCGGATGAATGGCGCGTGCGACCTCCTCGGAGCACAACACTGCTCCAAGAGGCAGGCCCCCGGCCAGGGGTTTGGCGAGGGTGGTCACATCGGGCTTCCACCCCACGGACGAAGATGTGTCCGTGGGGGCCCCGGGCAGAATGCCGTAATGCTGATAGGCGCACCACTTGCCGGTGCGGCCCATGCCCGCCTGAATTTCGTCCGCGATGAGCAGCGCGCCGGTGGATTGCGTGAGAGCGCGCGCCTCGGCCAGGAACTCCGGCACCAGCGGGCGGACGCCGCCCTCGCCCTGGATGGCCTCGACCAGAATGGCGCAAACTTGGGTGGAGAACTTGGCGCGCAGATCGGCGACATCATTGCAGCGCACAAACTCCACGCCGGGAACCACGGGCGCAAAGGGCGCGCGGTACTTTTCCTTGTGGGTGGTGGAGACGGCGCCGAAGGTGCGGCCATGGAAGCTCTGCTCCAGGGCCAGGAACTTCGTTCCGATCTGCTTGCCTTCGCTGCGCCGTACTCCCGCGTAGGCGCGCGCCAGCTTGAGCGCCCCCTCCCAGGCCTCAGTGCCGGAGTTGGCGAAGAAGACGCGATCGAGGCCGGTGCGCTCGGTCAGCCGCAGCGCAAGCTCTGCTTGGCCCTCGTGATAGTAGAGGTTCGATGTGTGAATGAGAGCGCGACTCTGGCGGGCGATGGCGTCCACGATGGCCGGATGGTTATAGCCGAGCGCATTCACACCGATGCCGCTGAGCAGGTCGAGATAGCGCTCGCCCTGTTCAGCGATCAGGTGAACGCCCTCGCCCCCCACAAAGAGAACGGGGCTGCGATCATAGGTCGAAAGCAAAAGCCGCGCTTCGGCGGCACGAATCTCTTCGAGTTTTGTCACTTCCTCCGAACCTCCTTAGGCCACCATGACCTCGGTACCGTGGGTTACGCGCGAGCTGCACAGATCGGGAAGCGAGCTGGCAGCCTCGGCAGGCAAAATGCGGACACGCTTGACGCCGTTCAACAGGGCCTCGCGGCAGGCGCCCAGCTTGGGCAACATGCCGCCGAAGATCACCTCGTTCTTGGCCATCTCGGCGATCTGGTCGATGGAAAGCCAGCGCAACACCTCTCCGTCTGCCCCCTTGACGCCCGGTACATCGGTGAGGAAGACCAGAGCGTCTGCGCGGCAGGCAATGGCGCAGGCGGCGGCCATCTCGTCGGCGTTGATGTTGTAATACTGGCCGTCGAAGCCCAGGGCGATGGAGCAGAGCACGGGCACGCCATTTAATTGCCAGATGGCCTCCAGCCAGCGCGGATCGCTGGCCGCAATCTCGCCCACGTAGCCCAGATCGGGCGTGGTGCGCTTTTTGCGAGCGCGGAAGATGAGGCCGTCGCCGCCCGAGAGTCCAACCGCAGCCTGGCCCTGCGCGCCGAAGGTAGCCACCAGGCCCTTGTTCACGCGTCCGGCAAAGACCATCAGCGCCACGTCGCGGGTTTCGGCGTCGGTGATGCGCAGGCCGTCGATGAACTGGCTCTGCTTGCCCAGCTCCTTCAGGGTGCGGGTGAGCTGCGCGCCTCCACCGTGCACTACGGCCACCTGATGGCCGTCGCGCACCAGTTCCGCGATGGCGCGCGTACAGCCTTCGAGCAGCACCGGCGACTCCAGCCCCGCTCCGCCCAACTTGACCACATATTTCATCTCGAACCCTCTACCTTGTTTTTCAATCGAGCCCCTCCGCGGCAAGTTTTATTCGAGACCTTCCGATTCCGGCCATCCGAGCATCACATTGAGATTTTGCACGGCCTGGCCGGAGGCGCCCTTCAGCAGATTGTCGAGACAACTGACGATGACGGCGCGGCGGCCGCTGGTATCGAGTTGGAAACCGATGTCCGCATAATTGGTGCGCACAGAGTACTGAATCTGGGGGAGCGTATGGTCATAGAGCCGGACCATGGGGCTCGTGGAAAAGAAATCGCGATAGACCGCCGCAAGGCTGGTCCGCGTTTGCGGCGCCTTGAAGTGAACGTAGATGGTGGACAGAATCCCGCGCGGAATGGGCAGCAGGTGCGGCGTAAAAACGATCTCCCTGGCGCTCAGGCCAAGCTGCTCGAGCAGTTCGCCGGTGTGACGATGCGCGAAGACGGCGTAGGCGGAGAGGTTGTCGGCGGCGTACATGAAGTGCGTCTTGGCCGTAGGGGCCTTGCCTGCACCGCTCACGCCGCTCTTGGAGTCGGCCACGATGCCGCGCTCGAGATCGACGAGCCCGGCGGCAAGCAGCGGTTTGAGGGGCAGGATGACCGAGGTCGCATAACAGCCGGGATTGGCCACCAGGCGCGCGCCGGCAATCCGGGCGCGATGCAGCTCGGGCATGCCGTAGACACTGCGCTCCTGGATAGCCGCGGCCTTTTCCGAGCCATCATCCTCGAACGCGTAGACGGCGCGGTTGGGAGCGTCGGTGAGACGCCATGCCGCGCTCAGGTCGATGATGCGCAGGCCGCGGTCGAGCGCCTCGGGGACCCAGGCGCGCGACTGCTCATGGGGCGTGGCCAGGAAGAGCACCTCGACGCCGCGATCGGCAAGGAGCTGCCACGAAAACGGTTCGAGCTTGAGATTGCTGTTGCCGTCGCTGCCGGCCAGATAGGGATGGATCTCGACCAGCGGAACTCCGCCACGCGCGAGATCCTTTTGTTCCACGCGGCCGGCAAAGACAGGAGGTGCGGGGCGCAGACGGGGATGACGCAGCAGCAGCCGCGCCAATTCGGCGCCGGCATAGCCGGTCACGCCCATCACCGCGGTTTGAATCGATTCTGTCATCAGGTCAACATCGCTTTCAGCCGGGCCTCCACGCCCCCGGCAAGGTGTTGGTCGGGGCAGACAATCAATACGGTATCGTCGCCGGCGATGGTGCCCACCACTTCGGGCCACTCCGCGCGATCGAGAGCCGCGGCCACCGGCTGGGCTCCGCCCGTGACCGTGCCCACCACCACCTGATTCATGGCATGGCACACACGCAGGGCGAAACTGTTAATCATTTCGGCCAGCGAAGGTTGGCTCGAGTCCTCATCCGGCGCAGCGGCGCCCACGTCATGGTGGCCGTTAGGCAAAGTATAGCCACCGGGTCCTTTGGAAAGTCTCAACTCGTGGATATCGCGCGAGAGGGTGGCCTGGGTGGCGCGGATGCCCAGGCGGCGCAGCCTGCGGCGCAGCTCGTCCTGGCTGGCCACCGGGGAGCTGGACACGAGTTCCCGTATTGCGTTCAGACGCTGGTCTTTCATAGCTGGCTCTCTCTTTTCGCGGGCGAACAGGGCAATGCCGGCGGGCAAAGGGCTATCGGATAAATATACAACGACGGTGCATAAGTATGCAAGACCGGCAGATTGGCCGGGGTCTGACGAGACACCGGAGGCCGGCCTAAGAGCCCGTTTACGATCT
>JAKABE010000224.1 GCA_021801945.1 Acidobacteriota bacterium | reverse complement strand
CACGACCTACGAGCAGATCGCGCATCTCGATCAGGGATCTAACAGCAGCGCCGGCCAATAAGCAAGTTCATAAGCCAATCAAAAAGCGGCTCCCGCGAAGGAGCCGCTTTTGATTTAAGAGACAATCTTGCGCGAGCCGGCGCTCACTGCTTCTCCGGCGGATTGACATTGCAGCCATCGAGGACGAAGTTGAACCTCCCTGCTTTGGCGAGCTCCATGCTCAGCCGGGCGGGAATCGGATAGCCACGGATGGTCTGGTACTCGATGCCCACATGCATCTCCTGCGCTTGTTCCGGTGGCGCCCCCGCCGGCAGGATGCGGACCACGATGCGATTCACCAGTAGGCCCTGCTCGGTGGTTTGAAAGGCGGGCATGAATTGGATCGAGGAGCCACCCATCCTCATATTGAACTGCTGCAGAATCTCGCCGTTGTCGAAGACCCTGGTCACGTCCGTGCCACCCTCCACCCCATGAATCGTATGTCCCGCCGCGCTGTGCTTGATCTCCAGACCCGCGGATTTGGCGGGAACAACAGAGCCGTCCATGAAGGGGATCCAGAACTGGATAAACCCTTCCAGTGTTCTTTCAGTCGCCTCGCGCATCAGTTCGAGCATTTGAACTGACTCCGGATCGAGGGGCTTATCCGGGTTCGACACCGGCATCCAGTCCAGCGCGGAGCCGCCCTTCATGCGTGCGTGCAATGTGATCTTTACGGTGTTCAGTACGGATACCCGCGGATCGATGGCGGGAGCGGGGTTCTTTTGCGCGCTCGCAAAGAGCGTCCCCCAGTCAGGATGGACGGAGCATTCAAATGCATCCAGGCCGGACCTCGCGCTCGAGTAGTAAAGGCTGGCGACCCCGGTCAGCCAGTCGTCATCAAGGACGGGTGTGGCCAGAGACTGCGTTGAAGGTTCTGAAGCCGCGTCGGAACCAACAGGCGGGTTCTGTGCCTGGGCGGCAAGCGTCAGGCATAGAACCAGAAGAAGCGTTCCCGCACGTACCGGAGAAGCGAATAGGCAGAGGCACATAAATCGCACCTGCTTTCACGGGCATGTGCGCGTATTTTCCCGCTTCGCGCCGGAACATGCAAGACAACCGCGCGCCGGATACCGCGCTTTCCGGTGGTCTCGCACCCCGGATCGCCGCCTACCTACGGCGTGGATGGAAGCTAAAGGGCTTGCGGCGGATGCAGAAACACGCAAGGCTCAGCCCGCCCGCTGCACCTCTGCCGCAATCTTCCGCAGCTCCGGCAGCACCGCGCCCAGCGCCAGCGGCTTTGCCCCGCGCGTGCCCAGCGCAAAGTACACATCGCGATAGTGTGGGTAGAGCCGTTCGTAAACCGCCGCCGCCTTCGGGTCGGGTTTAACGGTGCGGAAAGGCAGGCAGACCGCGGCCTGTGCCTCTTCAATCGTCTTGTACGCTCCAGCCGCCAACAGCGCGAAGATGCCCGAACCCAGGCTGGTGGGAATGCCCGCCGGCACCAACACCGGCTTATTCAGCACATTGGCGTAGACGCGGTTGAGCACTTCATTTTTCTGCGGAACGCCACCGGCATTGATGACGCGGTCAATGCGCACGCCGTGCTCGGCCATGCGCTCCAGGATGATGCGCGTGTGAAAGGCCGTGCCCTCGATGGCCGCGAAAAGCTCGTCCTGCGCGGTGTGGACCAGGTTCCAGCCGAGCGTCACGCCCCCCAGTTCGGGATTCACGAGCACCGTGCGGTCGCCGTTATCCCAACTCAGCCGCAGCAAGCCTGTCTGGCCAGCCTTGTAAGCCTCCAAACCCTCAGAGAGCGCAGCCACGGCTGTCCCGGCGCGTTTGGCGATCGCGTCGAAGATGTCTCCGACTGCCGAAAGGCCCGCCTCGATGCCGGTGTACTTCGGATGCACACTGCCCGGCACCACGCCGCAGACGCCCGGCACGAGCTGCGCCTCGCGCGCAATGCCGATGATGCACGTGGAAGTACCGACAACATTGACCGCATCGCCCTCGCAGATGTTCGAGCCGATGGCGTCCCAGTGCGCGTCGAATGCGCCCACCGGAATCGGAATGCCCGCGCGCAGGCCGAGCGTTTCGGCCCACTTCGGCGTAAGATGACCAGCCAGATGGTCGCTGGTCAGATATTCACCGCCCATCTTGGCGCGCACGCCCTTCAGCAGCGGGTCCACGGCCACCAGAAAATCCTCCGGCGGCAGCCCGCCCCACAGCGGGTTCCACATCCACTTGTGGCCCATCGCGCAGACGCTGCGCTTGAGGGCGCTGACCGTGGTCACGCCGCTCAGCGTGGCCGCCACCATGTCGCAATGCTCCAGAGCCGTTACCAAGTGCGCGCGCTTGCCGGGATTATGGCGCAGCCAGTGCAGCAGTTTGGAAAAGCCCCACTCATGCGAGTAGACGCCGCCGCACCATTCGATCCCTTCAAAGCCGAGCGCATGAGCCTTCTCGGTGATCTCCTGGGCCTCGGCGAAGGCGCGGTGATCGCACCACAGGTAGTACTCATCCAGCGGTTCGAGTCCCTCGCCCACGGGAATCACGCTGGAGCCGGTGGTATCCAGCGCAATGGCAGCCACGTCGTCTCCCTGCACGCCCGTGCTCTTGAGAGCATCGCGGGTGGCAGCGGCCAGCGCGGTCATCTGGTCGGCATGAGACTGCGTGGCGTAGTTCGGATCCTCGCGGCGGCGGTGCAACGGATAGTTGGCCGAGGCGGTGCCGATGGGGCCTGTCTTGCTATCGACAAGAGTGACGCGAACGCTGAGTGTACCGAAATCAACACCGGCAACGATAGTCATGGAATGAACACTCCTGGTAAACGCTTTCCAATCCGCAACCAGAGTACACTATTTCCCGCCACATGGTCTGCGGCGCGGCTTCGGTTTTGCCGGGAAGCACCATCCGAATCTCCCCGCATGCGCAAGAATCGGGCATGGTTCTTGAGTGCACGCGAAACCTCCCGTGATCCTCTATTGCGAAACTGCTACTTCTTTTTTCCTGATAGCAGCGCTGTGAGCTTGCCTGCCAGGCCCGGCCGGGACGGCGGTGATGCATGTGAAGGCTTGACTGGCAAAGGAGTGCCGGCCGCGGGTTTGACGGCGCTGCCTCCGGAACTAGGCGCAACCGGAGTTGCAACCGCAACCCGGGAGATCGAGAGATTTCGTGCCGGCCCGTGCTCGTCGTTTTTCACCAGAATGGAGATGCGCCGGTTGGAGGGATCGTATGGGTTGCTCTTGACGCGCAGAAGCTGATCGGCGTAGCCGCGCACCTGCGTCACCTGATCCCGCCGCACTCCATCTGCCTGCAGCAGCCGGCGCGCCGCATTGGCGCGGTCCGCCGAGAGCTCCCAGTTGGTGTAATTGGCATCTTTCGAGTATTGCGTGGCATCGGTGTGGCCCTCGATGAGCAGCTTGTTGGACAGAGTCTTCAACTCCATGGCCAGCAAGGCCAGCAATTGTTGCCCGTTCTGGCTCAATTGCGCGCTGCCACTCTGAAAAAAGGTGCCATTTCTGTCTTCCATCAACTCAATGCGCAGCCCCTCGGGCGTGATGGTGATCTCAATCTGCCTGGAAAGCTTCTGGAGATCCTTCCGCGCCTTGATCTCCTGCTCCAGCTTCTCCTTGAGCCGTTGCAGATCGTTGTTGTCCGCCACTGTCACTGTCTCGCCGGTGCCGGTCATGGTGGTGCCCATCAGGCTGGCGGTCCCCCGGGGATCGTTGAAGTAGCCGGCCACGGCCTGCTTCACCCTCTCGCTTGAACCCATCAGCCATAACACGATGAACAACGACATCAATGCCGTGACGAAATCGGCATAAGCAACTTTCCAGGCGCCGCCGTGGTGACCGGCATGGTCGCCTTTCTTTTTGACGATGATGACCGGTTGATCCTTGGCTGCCATTACGCTTCGATCTCCAAAGCAGGCTTGCAGGTTCTACGCCGCTGCCGGTTCGGTGGAAACTGCGCTTCCTTTGCATATCCTTTCCATCTCGTCGAAGCTGGGCCGGACATGCGCGGGAATGGCGCGCCGCCCCATCTCGATGGCGATCATCGGCGCCGAGCCTTTGAGAAATGCGAGCAGCAGCACGCGCAGCACATGCAGATACTCGTTGTGTTCGCCGGCGGCCTTGCTCATGTTGGAGCTGAGCGGCCCGGCAACACCGTAGCAGAGCAGAATGCCGAGAAACGTGCCCACCAGCGCCGCCGCGACCTTGTGCCCGATCTCCTCAGGCGGGCCGCCCAGCGCCCCCATGGTGATGACCACACCCAAAACAGCGGCCACAATCCCCAGCCCCGGCAGCGCGTCAGCCACCGTCGTCAGCGCGTTTACGGGCTGCATTGCGGCACGGTGGTGGACCTCCATATCCAACTCCATCATCTGGTCCATATCGAACGGCTCCACGCCCCCCGTAATCGCCGTGCGCAGTGTGTCGCATAGAAAATTCACGGCATGATGGTCGTTGAGAAACTCGGGGAAGTTCTTGAAGATCGCGCTTTCGGCGGGCTTCTCCACGTCCATCTCCACGCTCAGAAAGCCCTCCTTTCGCACCTTGTTGAGAAACTGGTACATCATCCTGAGCGTACTCAAGTAGCGCTCCCTGGTGAACGGCGAGCCCTTGAGCACACCCACCAGTCCCTTTGCCACTGCCTTCAGAATGTGCGCCGGATTGGCCGTGAGCAGCGTGCCCGTGGCCGCGCCGGCAATGATGAGCGCCTCGGCCGGCTGCATCAGCACCAGAATGTGGCCCTTCTCCATGAGAAAGCCGCCGATCACCGCGGCGAAAACCAGCAGAATGCCCAGAATGGCGATCATGCCTGCCCTCCATGCGGCGGATGAACGCGGCCGACGCCCGCATCCCCACGCGCAGTCTCAGCCGGTTCCGCGCAATCCGTTCTTACAGTCACGCCCAAGATTCTTCCCCACGCAGACGCCTCTGCCATCGCGTCGCCTCCGAGGCGGCAGTCCACGCGGCAGGGCCGGAGTCCCTTCCATCTCCTACATCGGCATTCCACGGCGCAACTTCATTGCCGCGTACCGCAATGAGAGGAATCTGCTTTGTTCCGCAGAGAGAAAAGAGAAACGCCACAGCGGAGAAATCGCGGCGGCGGCTTGCGCTCCAGTCTCTTCAGCGTGAAAAATTCAACGCGAAAAGCTGAAAGCTGATGTCTAGAAGCTTCTCACCCACTCCAGAATTGAGCGCACCCCGATACCGCTGGGGCCTTTGGCGATATAGGGCCGCGCGTCTTCCACCCAGGCCACGCCGGCGATGTCCAGGTGAATCCACGGCGTATCTTCCGCGAAGACGTGCAGGAACTCCGCGGCCGTCATGGCGCCGCCCAGGCGGCCGCCGGTATTTTTGATGTCGCCGATCTCCGATTTGATCATGTCGGCATATTCCTCGCCCAGGGGCAGCCGCCAGAACTTCTCCCCGGAGACAGCTAACGCCTGCTCGAACTTCGCGTAAGTGGCATCGTCGTTGGAAAAGACCCCGGCATTCACCATGCCCAGGGCAACCACACAGGCTCCCGTGAGCGTGGCGGCGTCAATCAGGTGAGTCGCGCCTAGTAGCTTAGCGTAAGCCAGGCCGTCGGCCAGCACCAGCCGGCCCTCGGCGTCCGTGTTGATGATCTCGATGGTCTTGCCCGACATGGCGGTCTGCACGTCGCCGGGCTTCTGCGCCTTGCCGTCGGGCATATTTTCCGCCGCGCAAACAATGCCGATCACGCGAATCTTTGGCTTGAGCAGGGCAATCGCCCGCATCGCCCCGATCATTGCCGCGCCTCCGGCCATGTCGTACTTCATCTTCTCCATGTTGTCGGACGGCTTGATGGAGATGCCTCCGGTGTCGAAGGTAATTCCCTTCCCGACCAGCCCCAGAACCGGCCCGTCATTCACTCCCTCAGGCT
>JAKABE010000223.1 GCA_021801945.1 Acidobacteriota bacterium | reverse complement strand
CGCCACTTGATCGCCTCGGCCTCGCTCGACACCAATTGGAGAACCGCTTTGGGATCGGGCGCCTGACAACTCCAGCAGGCTGCAGGTTTCTACTTCTGCGGCGCAGCCATGGCGGCCGTGGATGCAGGAGTCTTGTCTTCGCCGCTCGGCCCACAGTTCGGAATTCCGCGTTCGACCGCCGTTCCTTCCTCGTAATCGTTCCATGTTTCGACCATGAGAAACGGAATCGGCTCGTTGGCGGGGAACACCTGGCGCCAAAAATTGAAGGTATCCGCGTAGGTCTGGCCGCAGCGTGCTGCGATGTGACGATTGAGTCCCCATGAAGCCTTGGCATCGTTGAACACCGCCCAGGCCCCTCCCACGACGATCTTGTCGGGGTACTTGTTCCTCATCGTCTCGTAGAAATCGGTCAGGTACTGTTTGCCCCAGTTGCTGCCGTCGGCGGCCCATCCTTTGCTACCCGGGTTGATCCAGGCATAAAAGCCGTCAAAGGCGCTTGCATACTGGCCGGGAAGGTTCTCGTCAATGAGCAGCGGCGCGGGATGCCACGTGTTGACCACGGCGCGGACCTTGGTCCAGTCGGTGTGCCGCCCCTTGGGAAAAATGAAAATCACCGGCCGGCCTTCGTAGGTAAGGTAGGCCTGGTGTCCCGGCGATTTGGGCGACAGATACGCATCGTGGAACATGGTAAAGTCGGCTATCGCCTCGTCTGTGGCCCCATCCTCGTGTTCGGTCTCGTCGTACATCATGGCTACCTGGAACTTTTCCTTCGCGGCGTTCTCCTGCATCAGGCTGTAGCTCCGGTCGATGAATGGCTCGCGATCCCCGTACCAGTCCACCACGAACGCGGAGATCCCCATCGCTTTGGCGTGTTGCATCTGCCGCTGGATGACCGCCGGGTCGTGCGACGAATAGCCCACCGAGATGTGCTGGGGATGACCGAACCAGGCCTCGTAGGTCGCGATCACCTGCGGCGAACTTCCCACGGCCCTGTGCGCCAGGTGCGCTGGGGCGGCGGGGCTGGAAGAGCAGCCGTGGAAAAACAGCAAGAGGCAGAGGCAGACAGTGCTTGACTGAGTGAGCATGCTCCAACAGTTAGAAGCACTAACCGGAAGACGGGTTTGTCGCGGAGGCCGATATTTCAGATTGTTGGCAAGGGGGCAGCCAGATTGTTAAATCTCGCATCGGAATAAGTTGCCGCCGGTTGCAATTGCTGCGCTTGAAACCTTAAATCTTCCTTTGCCCCTGAACTGGAGTGCTAAAGCGTGGTATCTTGTCTGCCTCAAAAACCGAAAACGCTGTCCGCGCGCATTATCTCCGGAAGCATGATTCTGCTTTCCGGATCGGGCATGACAATTGTCACCAATCTCGTATACAACATCGTCGTCGCGCGGTTTTTGGGACCCAAGGGGTACGGCCAGGCGACCGTTGTCTACACCCTGCTGACGCTGCTCTCCGCGATCACGCTTTCGTTCCAAATCATCACCAGCAAAGTTGTCGCGCAGCAGCCTGCGCCGGAAGGCAAAGCTGCCGCGTACCGCGGCCTTCACCGCGCGGCCTGGGTGTGCGGCGTTCTGGTCGCCTTGATATTGCTCGCCTTCCGTGTTCAGATTTCCGGCTATCTGAACCTTCCAGACGCCACCCTGGTGGCGCTACTGGCGCTCGGCGCCGCGTTTTACGTGCCCCTGGGGCCGCGCCGTGGGTACATCCAGGGCTCCTACGGATTCCGGGGACTGGCCATCAACCTGGTCCTGGAGGGCGGTGTCCGCCTGGGCGGCTCCTACCTGCTGATCATGGCCGGGTTTGGGGTGCGCGGTGTGATCGCGGCCAACGCCGCCGCCATAGCGGCCGCGTATTTCGCGATTGCCCCGCCGCTCGCGCGCAAGGCTCCCAACCCGTTGCAGGTTTCTTATGCCTTTCGAGAAACCTCGCAGGCGGTCGTCTTCTACTCCGGGCAGATGCTCATCGGCAATTGTGACATCGTGCTCGTCAACCACTTTTTCCCCGCGGATCATGCGGGCCTCTATGCCGCAGTGGCCATGGTCGGCCGGGTCATTTTCACCATGTCCTCCGCGGTCGTGAACACCACGTTTCCGCTTGTCGCGGGGACCTGCGATGAGGAGCGGCGCAACCTCAAGGTGATCGCCACCTCGCTGTTGCTGGTGCTGGCCAGCGGCGCCGGGATGGCGCTGGCCTTGTGTGCCGCGCCGCCGTGGATCTGGACATCGCTGTTTGGCTCAGGGTTCCAGACCGGCGGCCCCTACAGCCTCTCGTACCTGCTCGCACTGTATGCCGTCACCACAGTGGTGTATTGCCTCAGTGCTGTGATCATCACCTTCGAAATGTCCTATAAGATCGCCAATGCCAGTTGGGTTCAACTGGCATTCAGCGGTGTGCTGGTGTTGGGCATCTGCCTGTTCCACCGTTCGTTGCGCGAAGTGATTCTTGTGCAACTGGTGCTTATGACCATCCTGTTCGTGTTCGTGGCCCTGCCGTTCCTGATTAATTCTCTCTTCGACCCCAAAGAACTGCTGGTGCCCGGCGATTGCCGCCCGGTTCGCCTGATCCGGAGGATGCCTGAAGATGAAGCGATCGCCGAATTTCTGAAAAGCGATTTTCGTTGTCCTGAATTCCGCGATTATCAGGAGTCCCTGAGCGAAATCGTCTACAAGCCAAATTTTGCCGATAGCGCGGAAAACGCCAAGCGACGCGCGCTCCTCTACCTCCGCCATTTTGACTTGTGGAAGGAACTGCCTTCGGATACGGAATGGTTCCATGTCGAGGTAGACGAAGCCAATCTGCGCAATATTCGCGTGTTTCCCCGCGCCCACTGGCGCAAGCTTGCCGACGGCAATTTCTCCATTACCAAAATTGCCGAAGGCTTGCGCACCCGCCAGGACTTAATGGATCCGGCTTTCCTGGCCAAGATTGCCTCGATTCGCGACCTCTACAACCAGAACGATACGGACTTTGCCGCGGTCCTCCTCATCGGTGTCAACGAGAACGAGCCTCTGACCATTCTCGACGGGAATCACCGCCTGACCGCTGCACTGCTTGCATCACCTTCGACGCTGAAGAGGCTGCGCTTTGTCTGCGGGCTCTCCCCGCGCATGACGGAATGCTGCTGGTACAACACCAACATCGGAACTCTGCTTCGCTACGGAAAAAATTTGCTCACCCATGCACGGAGAAACCCCGAAGCCGAACTGGCGCGGCTCCTGCAGAGTGCCGATGCACTGGGCGACCAACGAAGTGTTGCCTGATGGTTTCCGCAAAGCTTTGAGCCAAATTGCATTGGAGACGACGCAAACATGACGCGAACAGCCACACGTCCCGTGATCGTAAAACAGTTGCCGGAAACCTGCGATAAGCCACAAATGCGCGCTTTTCTGAGGACGCTCAATGCCGAAATGGCGAAGGTCGTGCGGCCTTCGGTCGTACTCGATTGTGCGCGCATCCGGCAGGTCAATCTCCAGTTGCTGAACTTTTTGCTTTGCTGCCTTGAGGAAACGATGAAGCGCAATGGCGATGTGCGGCTTGCCGCTATTCCTCCCGATGCGCTGTCCGTGCTGGAGTCCGCAGGCGTGCGGCATCTCTTTCGGATCTTCGGAACCTCTGCGGATGCCGTGAACAGCTTCCACCGCCCCGCCCTCGAACGAATGCCTCAACCCTACAGTCCCGCCCAGGCTGATTCAGCCGCCAATGCGGCTTGACGTTTCTTTGCCTGCAAAACCGCAGAACGATGTGGAGAACACGATGAAGCACAGGTTTCTTGAAAGCGCGTTGGGATGGCTGCTGACCGCGCTCCTGGCTGCTCCCTTGGGAGTGGCAATGCCGCGGCAGCAGGCGGCTGGACAGCCATCGCAAAGCTCGTCAAGCGCTTCGAGCCAAACCCAAAGTCCCGGCCTGGAAACCCGGTCGCCGGGCAGCGCTGGCCCGGGCGATTCCACCGCGAGCCTATCCAACCTGAATGGACAGGCAGCTCTCGATGGACAGGCAGGCGGTGCAAACCCGCCGGTGGGCACTGCGGCCGCTCCGTATGAGAACCCTTCGGGAGCCGCCGCTTCTCGTCCTGCCGGAGCAGTGATTGCGCCTGCCAAACAACGGCGAAAGCGCTCCATCCTGATCAAGGTCGGCATCGTGGTCGGCGCCGGAGCGGCGATAGCAGCGGTCGCCTTACTGTCGCACGCCAGTCCCAGCCGGCCCCACTGAACCGCAGCGCAGCCAGGGAGAAGTGCAGACCCATGAAAGTGAGCCAGCTTCCACGCCGTACCATTTGCGTAAGTTTCTCCGGAATCGACGGAGCAGGGAAGAGCACGCAGATTGACGCTCTGCGCAGCGCGGCCGAACAGGCCGGAATGAGCGTTCGTCAAATCCGCTTCTGGGACGATGTGGCGCAACTTACCGGACTGCGCGAATCCTCAGGACACACCATCTTCAAAGGCGACAAGGGAATCGGAAGTCCCGAGCGCCCCATCAACCGGCGCGATAAGAATGTTCGCGCCTGGCCGATGGCCTGCGTGCGCCTCTTCCTGTACACGCTTGATGCGCTGGCCGCGCGCCGCGCTTTCCGGAGAGCTTTGCGCTCGGCTGCCGACCTGGTGATCTTCGACCGCTACGTCTACGACGAGCTGGCGAATCTGGAACTCGGCAATCCATTCCTGCGCTGGTATGCGAAGTGCATCATGCTCTTTGTTCCCCACCCTGACGTTGCATACATTCTCGATGCCGATCCCGTAGAAGCGCGCGCGCGCAAGCCTGAGTATCCATTGGAATTCATTTACGTGAATCGCCAGTCCTACCTGAGTCTGAGCCGCGTGCTCGGCGGGATCACGGTCATTCCGCCCATGCCGCTCGAAGAGGTCAGGCGTGAGGTTCTGCGCCACACGCTGAAGAAGCTTCCGATCGAAGCCCCGTCCCTCGATTTTGCAGATGCCGGCGGCGCAATTTAAAAAGCTGCATCTTGAACTTGCGTCGCTTCGAACACTCGAAGGGCCCGGCGCGATGCCGGGCCCTTCCATCTGCACTCAGGCTTGAGTGGATTGGCGCTCACCGCCTGATGGGAGCATGCTGGAGCATTGGCCGAAAGTGTGAACGGCGTCTCGACCTGCTTCCCATAATAAGGGCTGCTGCCGTTAACACCGGCGAAGGCGGGAGCGGAGAGCGCGCGGCCCGCGTTTTGCCGAATTAGCTTCCTGGGCATGTATGACAGCCGTGGTAGCCAGCGTTGTGGCGCCATTCTGCATCCAATGTTATGTCTGCCAGCCTGCGGAGATGTATCTCATTTTCACGGGATCGAAATCACCGGAAAGGCCCCTGCAACCATGTGCTCCCAAAGAGGCGCTGTTACGCTGCTGTTCCTGGCATGCTTTACCTGGCACCTTCCGCGCGCCCGCGCGGCGTCCTGTACTACGCAGGCGCAGATGACGCCGGCTCAGCGTCAGGCGCTGGTGAGCGCATCGCGAGCCATGATGGCGCAGGTGCAAAGCGGCAATGTGCAAGGCCTGCGCGCAAATACGCTGCCTGCGGTAGCGGCGGATTTTGGCGGTATCCAGCAGTCGGTACAGTACCTCGCGCCCCTGGTGGAGCGCGCGACCATAACGGTCGATGATCTGTACTACCTGGATGCCTCTACGGACTCACCGCACGGGGCAAAGACCGACTTCTATTGCGGTTCTCCGGTTGTAGGGCTCGACTTCAACGGCTTGCCGCCGGGAGTGTACGCACTGGCCATTCTCCATGCCACCGGAATTCCGCGGCCACAGCAGGTCTCGTTTATATTGTCGCGGACGCAGGACAACGGTTGGCTGCTCGCCGGATTGTTCGATAAGCCGATGATCCTGGACGGCCACGACGGAGTTTGGTATTGGCAGGCCGCGCGCAAATATGCGCAGGG
>JAKABE010000222.1 GCA_021801945.1 Acidobacteriota bacterium | reverse complement strand
GATCTTCGCCACGGCCACCATGCCGCACATCATGCCCACGTGCGCCAGTTGCGGCAGCCCGGCCACGATATCGCCAATCGCATACACGCCCGGCTCCGCCGTCTCCTGCGCCTCATTCACCTTCACCAATCCGCGCTCGAGCTCGACCCTCGTCTTTTCCAGGCCAATTTCCCGCGTCAGCGGCCCGCGCCCAACCGCCACCAGCACCTTCTCAGCCTCCTTCGCCTGCGCCTTGCCGTTGGCGTCGGTATAGCTCACCTTCACGCCCGCGCTCGTGTTCTCCACCTTCTCTACCTTCGCGCCCGTCTGCGTCTCGATGCCGCGCTTGCGGAACACCCGCGCCAGCTCTTTCGAAATCTCCTCGTCTTCCACCGGAACCACGCGCGGCAAAAACTCCAGTATCGTGACCTCAGTTCCGAAGCTGCGGAAGATCGACGCGAACTCCACGCCCACCGCGCCCGCGCCGATCACGATCAGCGACTTCGGCAGCGCGCTCAACGACAGAATCTCGATGTTCGTCAGGATGCGTTCGCCGGCCACGAAGCCCGGCAGCAGCTTGGCCTCCGATCCGGTGGCCAGAATCACGTTCTTCGCCTTCACCTGGCTCTTCGCGCCCTTCGCATCCACATCGACCGTATGCACGCCGTCTTTCGCACCGCCTGTCAGCCGTCCGAAGCCCGCGACCACGGTGATCTTGTGTTTGCGCATCAGGAACTCGAGCCCCTTCACGTGCTTGGTGATGATCGCGTTCTTCCGCGCCATCACAGCGCTCCAGTCAAGCCCTGGCTTAGCCGCGTCTCCTTCGCCAAGACTGATCCCATACTCGGCGGCATGTTTCAGATGATCCCAAAGCTCCGCGTTGAACAGCAGCGCCTTGGTCGGAATGCAGCCCACGTGCAGGCAGGTCCCGCCCAGCTTGGGGCTGGCGTCAATCAGCGCCACCTTCAGCCCATACTCCGCGCCACGAATCGCCGCCGTATAACCCGCCGGCCCACCGCCAATCACCGCTACGTCGTAAATCGTCTCCGCATTCGTCTCGGACAAGGGACCTCCGTTGCTGTTTCTCACCGTTCGTTCAACACGAACCTGATGTGCCCCAGGTCTCGATTCTGAGATCTGGGATAGCACGTCTGTTCACATCCCCTAGTCTAAATTGCTCCGAACTTCCATCAGCGAGCCTTCCACCATCTCCATCGCCTCTTTCACTACGCCCGCCTCGTCTCCGAACCCCTCAATCCACCGCACCTCCGGCTCCCGCCGGAACCACGTCATCTGCCGCTTGGCGTAGTTGCGATGCCCCTGCTGCGCGGCTTTGATCGCGTCTTCCACGCTCAACGTCCCCTCCAGAACCGCGCGCGCCTGCCTGTAACCCAGCGAGTCGAGCGCCTTCACCGGTCCGTAGCGCTTGAGCAGGCCGCGCGTCTCCTCCACCAGGCCGGCGGCGAACATCGCCTCGCAGCGCCGGTTCAGCCGGTCGTAGAGCGCCGCCCGCGGAGGATTCAGTCCAATCCGCAACAGCCGGAAGCCGGTCAGCGGATCGCGCCCCATCACCTCCGACATGGGCCTCCGCGCCGCCAGGCAAACCTCAATGGCGCGAATCAGCTTAGGCTCATCGTTCGAGTGGATGCACGCGGCAGTCGCCGGGTCCAACCGCAGCAACAAACGATGCAGCCACTCTCCGCCATGCCGCTCCGCGCTACGTCGCAGCCTTGCCCGCAACGGCTCCTGCCGCTCCGGCCCGGCAAACAGCCCCTCGGTCAGCGCCCGCAGATAAAGCCCCGTTCCGCCGGTCACAATCGGCAGCCCGCCGCGCCCGGCAATCTCCTTAAGCACAGTCCGCACCCGCCGGCTATACTCGCCCGCGGTAAACGGCTCATCCGGCTCGGCCACGTCGATCAGGTGATGTGGCAGCCGCGCCCGCTCTTCGGCGGTCGGTTTAGCCGTGCCCAGCTCCATGCCGCGATACACAGCCACCGAGTCGCAACTGACAATCTCGCCGCCAAGCCGCTCGCCCAGCACCAGCGAAAGGACCGTCTTGCCGCTGCCCGTCGGCCCCAGCAAGATGACAACCAGCGGTTCGTTGCCCGGCAGAAGCGAATTTGGCGGCGTACTCAATCCACTCCTCACAAACCTGCTCCGCAACGGCCGCTCATTCCCGGCCTGACAACTGACAACCGTGAACTATGAACTTCGAACTGTCTTTACCACCGCCACCAGCCGGGCGGAAAGATCCATTTAGGGTTGGTATGGAAGAGCCACCAGATGCAGATGGTCGCCGCCACCACCACAAGCCCAAGGACTTGGTTGCGCCGGTAAGCGTGCCGCTGCCCCTCGCGCCGCGCTTCCTCGGCGGCCTGCTCGTGATACGGCTTAATCCGCGTTTCCACCATGGCAGGCTATTCGAACATACGCCTGCGCCACTGCCGCCGGCGCATCGTACTTCAGTATAGGAGAACGGCAGTTTTGCCTATTTCTGTGTGGGTTGTTTGACTTCCCCTGCCCCCTTTACCGACCATAACCTTTCGGGCTTCCGCAAGACCGGAAGGAAGGGTTTGTTGCCATGAAGATCTTGATCCTTGGTTCCGGCGGGCGCGAGCACGCCCTGGTGTGGGCTGTGGCGCGCAGTCCGCGCGTCACGGAAGTTATCTGTGCCCCCGGCAACGGCGGTATCGCTCAGCTCGCCCGCTGCGTCCCGGTTGACCTCAAAAGCCTCGACGCCATGGTTCGCCTGGCCGAGGCCGAGCAGCCCGGCCTGACCATCGTAGGTCCGGAGCTGCCGCTCTCGCTGGGCATTGTGGACGCCTTGCAGCAGCGCGGCCTGCGCGTCTTCGGCCCCACCCGCGCCGCGGCCATGCTCGAAACCAGCAAGGGCTTCGCCAAGCAATTCCTGCATCGCCACAACATTCCCACCGGCAACTACGCCGTCTGTTCCACCACGGCTGAAGTCGCCAAGGCGATCGAAGTCTTTCATCCGCCCATCGTGGTCAAAGCCGACGGATTGGCCGCCGGCAAGGGTGTCGTTATCTGCCCGTCGCGCCACGCCGCTCTAGAGACCGCGCAGGACATGTTCAGCGGCGCGCTGCTGGGTGCGGCGGAGAGCCAGGTAGTGATCGAGGAGTTCCTGCAAGGCGAAGAAGTCAGCTTCCTCTGCCTCAGCGACGGGAAACACGTGGCGCCTCTCGCACCCGCCCAGGACCACAAGCGCGTGGGCGAGGGCGACACCGGCCCCAACACCGGCGGCATGGGCGCTTACAGCCCCGCACCGCTGCTTACCGATGACATCATCACCAAAGCCCAGCGCGAGATTATTGTTCCGCTGCTCGACGCCCTGCATCGGCATGAAATTGATTATCGCGGCATATTGTACATCGGGCTTATGCTCACCGCCGCCGGGCCGAAAACACTGGAGTTTAACTGCCGCTTTGGAGACCCCGAAGCGCAGCCGCTGCTCATGCGGCTTAAGTCCGACCTGGTGGATGTGATGCTCGCCTGCGTTGACCGTCAGATTGACCGCCTCACACTTGCATGGGACCCGCGTGCGGCCATTTGCGTGGTACTCGCTTCCGAGGGTTACGGCTGGAAGCCCGATGACCAGGTTACCAGAGGCGTGACAATCACCGGCCTCGAAGAAGCCGCCCGCCTGCCCGGCGTGCAGATATTTCATGCCGGCACCGCCCTGAAGGATGGACGCCTTGTCACCAGCGGCGGCCGCGTTTTAGGCGTTTGCGCTTCAGGCGACGACCTGGCCCAGGCCCGTAAAACCGCATACAGCGCCATCGAAAAAATTCATTTCGACGGCATGCAGTATCGGCGCGACATCGGCGCGCGAGTATAAGAGTTTGGCAGGCAATCGAGGCCGTGCGGCTGCGCGAATTGTAATGACCTGCCAGGCACTCGCCGATACACCCCGTAACCTTTTGCTACACCCGCAGGTGGTGCGGATGGTATTAACGCTTTACGCGGGACGTCTTGCGTCGGCATAGCCAGCCTAGCTGTGCAAAAATGGCAAACCATTCACGAAATTTGGCTGCCATAGCTTCTGAACTTAGCCCGGGTGTGGCCGCGGTGGCACACGCCTGCAAAAGTGTGCGGCCGCGGCGCAATTCGTTGAGCAGCGCAAACGCCACCGGCTCCAAACGCTTGTAATACACCGAATTGTCCACTCGATGAATGGCCAGCAGCGTAGGCTGCGGCTTGGGCAATGGGACCGGTTCTTTAACCCCGGCATGCTGCCGCTCGGCTTCGCCGGCCTCGGTTCGCACCGACCGCTGTTTTTTAAGCGCCACCGAAAACTCATCAAGCGGGTACGCAAGCTCCAGCAACACCACATAGGGCTGCAGGCTCATTCGCAACTTCGCCGGGTTGGCTCCCGCAATGTCCTGTGCGGAAATAGGCTCAATTGCAGGCTCGTCGAAGGCTACGATCTGGCCCCATTCAAAACGAATGATGTCGGAGCCAAGCCGCTGATGACGGCCCAGCCAGTGCGGCTCCTTCAATACAAATTGCTCAAGCCTATCGCCGAGGTTACGCAGCATAAAAGAGTTGGAAGGATAGCGCGTCAAATAAGCCCGGCACAAGGCATTAAATTTTTGCTCGCCAAGAATGGCCTGCAGCCCCGGAAAGTCCTCGTACAGGCAGTCCAAAAGCCTAAACCAGTATTGCCGATTATATATTTCAAGCCGCTCGAAGCTGGTGAGGCGGTCGTTGGGTTTCATGAACTTTCCGGCATAGGCCTTCATGGGCGAGCCATCCACCCAATACCGCTGCATATGAAACCCGGCCGTAAGCGGCCGACAAACAGCCGCGAGCATGCTTCGCTGCAATTCAAGCAGATCGCGTTGCGAGGCGACTCGCCTTGGCGGTTTAGGACGCTTGGCGGCCAAGTGCGGCTCCCGCCGCGGCTTGCTGCGAGCCGCCACGCCGGTATTTTTTTTAAGACGCTTCACACAAACCCCCTGCCGGCAAAGGGGCCGGCGCTTTGTCTGGCTTTTGCGCCACAACCTCATCTAAAAATTTGCGGGCCTTGAGCGCTTCGCGATGCACCTCTGCAAAGGGAGGTATGTGGGCGTCCCATTCCAGCAACGTAGACGTCGGGCCGCACAACTCTATGGCACGGGCGTAGAGCTTCCATACCGGGTCGAGCACGGGGTGATCGTGCGTATCGAGAATGTATTTTTCAAACTTGGAGTGGCCGGCAATGTGTATTTGCCCCACGCGCTGGTGCGGCACGCCGTTGACATAATCCAGCGGGTTGAAATTATGATTCTGCGAGGAGACATAAATGTTGTTAACGTCCAGCAGAATGCCGCAGTCGGCCTGTTCCACCACTTCGGTTAAAAACTCCCATTCGGTCATTTGCGACTGATGAAACTCAGTATAGCTGCTGACATTTTCCACGCATATGGGCACTTCCAGCGTGTCCATAGCTTCGCGAATGCGGCGTGCCATCACTTTAGCGGCACCAAACGTGTAGGGCATGGGCAAAAGGTCGTGGCTGTAGGTGCCGTCCACACTGCCCCAGCATAAATGGTCGGAAAGAAAGGGCGTTTTGGTGCGTTTAATCAGGTTCTTAAGCCGATGCAGGTGCTGCTTGTTCAGGCCTTTGGCCGAGCCTAAATACATCGCCACGCCATGCTGAATTACCCGGTATTGTTCGAGAATTTGATCGAGCATCTGCAGCGGCCGGCCCGCGTCGAGCATGTAGTTTTCGGAAATAATTTCAAACCAGTCCACCAAGGGCTTTTTAGAGAGAATGTGGTCGTAATGCGGTATGCGCAGGCCTATGCCTATGCCAAGATTGGTAAAGCCATTGTGCTTGTTGGCAGCCATGGGCGCCCGCTCCTAAACAAGACTGGCGGGAATGCGGCAAGCCACACTCCCGCCAGCCCATTGACATCATCATTGTACAATTATTTCGGCACAACCGTG
>JAKABE010000221.1 GCA_021801945.1 Acidobacteriota bacterium | reverse complement strand
GAAACCCGTGCCAGTAGTAATCGCCATGGCCGCCGGCACCCTTGCCGAACGTGGGATGCGCATCACGGCCCGCGGCCATCAGCGAGGGGAGGCCAACGAAAACGAAGTTGGAATAGTCGAAAGTCTCCAGCGTGGCGACCTTGAAGGCTACACGAAGTGTAGGCGGAGGCGGAAGCACGCCGGCGCTGACCGCGCGGTAGTTGGGCATGACACCGAGTATGCGCTTGGGCTGGGGGAGCGGTTTAGGCGCGGCGACCGAAGAAGGGGTGGGTGCCGAGGGTAGCTTTGCGGCGGGATGACTGGGAGAAGTCTTCTGCGTGTGCGAAACGGCTGCCGGGTTGGGGTTGGCCTGAGCGAAAGCGCAACTGGCGAAGAGGGGCAGGACGAGCCCCGGAACGAGAAATCTGCGAAGCAATCAACCTCCGAAGGTGTGGCAACGAGCGTTCTTATCGGGCGTGCCGGCACGGGCCGAGGACGTAGCAAACGATCACGAAATACGGCCCTCCCAAAAGCAAGAAACTGCGAGATTCGCAGGGCCGTCCATGAAACGGGCTATTGGCTTGTCAGGCGTAGAAAAGGCAGCCGTTCAGACCCTCTCTATCGTACTCTGTAAACCTCTATCGTACCCTGTCAACGTCTTCCGAGACCAGCCTTGGCAGCCCGTATCAGGGCCATGGCATTTCACAGAGGAGAAGGCTCTTTGTCTTGAACGGGCACGACTCGAGGTGCTGATCGTCTACCTGGAATCGATCGGTACTCTAAGCCTTGGGGAGAGATGCGCTAATTACACTTCAAGCAATGGAGCGGCTTGCTCAGCCTCACCGAAATTCCGGCATGCTTCATGGAAGCAGCAGAAGTTCTGTCTTTTTGGATGCGGCCCGCTGGGCTCTCTGGGCGAGCGTAGAGGGAGGTACGATTTCACATCAGCTTGCTGCGGCCCGTCAGGCTCAGTTCTTTCACGATCTTGCCCACGTCTTGGGAGTGATCGCGGTGGGCGATCAGCAAGGCGTCCTCGGTGTCTACGATAACCAGGTTCTCCACGCCCACAAGGGCCACGAACTTCTGCGGGCTAAAAATGTAGTTGTTGGCCGCGTCGATGGCCAGGTGGCCCTCGGTCTCCGCGACGTTGCCCTCGCCGTCTCCGCGCAGCCGGCTCTCCATCTGGTATTCATAGAGCGAGGCCCAGGATCCCAGATCGTTCCAACTGAACTCGGCGGGCAAGCAATAAAGCTCCGACAGATGCTCGCCCTTGGCGGAGCGCGGTTCAAGCACCGCGTAGTCCACTGAGATGTTTTCGCACTTGGAATAGTTTGCCTGGAACACCGCCTCAAACTGCGGTGTTCCGTAGGCAGCGGCAATGGTTTCGAGCAGCGGCGCCGTCTCGGGCATGTGCTCGCGCACGGCGTTGGCCAGCGTTCGCGCCGACCACAAGAACATCCCCGAGTTCCAGTAGTAGTTGCCCGCCGCCACGAATTCCTCGGCGCGCATCTGGTTAGGCTTTTCGATAAACCGGCGCACATGCAGGACGGCATCGTTCTTGGCCAGGTCGCCGGTCTCGATGTAGCCGTATCCAGTCTCGGCGCGGGAGGGCTCAATGCCCATCACCACGATGCGTTCGCTTTCCGCGGCCACGGTGATGCCCTTTTGCAGTGCCTTGAGGAAGCGCGGCTCGTCGGCGATTACATGGTCGGAGGGGAAAACGCCCAGCACGGCGTCGGGATTCTCTCGCTCGATGAGGAAGGCGGCCAAGCCGCAGGCGGGGGCGGTGTTGCGGGCCACCGGTTCCTGCACGATCTGGGCTGCGGGCAGGCCGGGCAACTGCTCGGCGATCTCCCCGGCCAGATGCTCGTTGGTGATGACCCAGGTCTTCTCGATCGCGGCTAGCGGCTCCAAACGCTCCACGGTCTGCTGGATCATCGACCGCTCACCGTCCAGCGCCAGCACCTGCTTCGCGCGGGCCCGCCGCGAGCGAGGCCAGAAGCGCGTGCCGCTGCCTCCGGCCAGTATCACAGAACGAAAATCGATCTCCTTCGGCATAGAACAAACATCCTACCCGACAAATGTAACCTTTGCACAGGGACGCAAAAACATTTTTCTACGGAAGATCCTTCCCGGCCAGAGCGGGTTTGGTAACCTCCTCACCCTGGCCGGAAGGCGGATCATCAGAGATAGGGCCGTTCATCTATACCAAGCGCGTCAGGAACTCTGCCATCCGCCGCGTTCCCTCGTCGATGTTCTGTTTGGTCACCGGGTAGGAGATGCGGATATGCTCGCCCGTTCCAAAGGCCTCGCCTGGCACCGTGACCACATGCGCCTCGTGCAGCAGCCGCGTGGCCATCTCGGTGGCCGTGCGGATGCCGCCTTTGCCCAGGTAGGTGGAGATGTTGGGGTAGACGTAGAACGCGCCCTCGGGCTTGGTGCAGGTGACGCCGGGAATCTTCCTGAGCGCGGCCAGCATGTAGTCGCGCAGGTCGATAAACTCCTCGCGGAACCTGGCCACGCACTCCTGCGAGCCGCTTAGCGCCGCGATGGCCGCCTTCTGCACAAAGCTGGTGGTGTTCGACGTGGACTGCGACTGCAACTTGCTCAGGTTGGCCGCCACGGGCTTTGCCGCCAGCGCGAATCCTGCCCGCCAGCCGGTCATGGCGTAGGTTTTCGAGAGCGAGCCCAGCACCACTACATGCTCCTTGGCCCAGGTAAACGACCCTCCTGAAACCGGCTTGCCAGAATAGTTGAGATAGACGTAACACTCGTCCAAGAGCAGAAAAATTTTGCGCTCGTGGGCCAGGCGTACGATCCGCTCCAGGTCCTCGGCAGAGACCACTGAGCCAGCCGGATTCGAAGGCGAGTTGAGGATGATGGCCTTGGTTCGCGGCGTCACGGCCCGCTCGATGGCCTCCGCGGTTATGCGGAAACCCTCGGCCTCGCTGGTCTCCAGAAACACCACCTTGCCGCCCGCGTACTGCACGATGTCCTTGAAGCTGACCCAGTAGGGAACTGGCAGGATCACCTCGTCGCCGTGATCCACCAGGATCTGAATGGTATTGAACAGCGCCAGCTTGCCGCCGGTGGTGAACACCGCCTCGTCGACCGCGTAGTCCGATCCGAAGTCGGCTGCGTGACGCTCCACAATCGCCTTGCGCACGTCGGGAATGCCGGGCACCACGGTATAGCGCGTGAAGTTGGCGTTGATGGCGGCGACGGCCGCATCCTTGATGTGCTGCGGCGTGTTGAAGTGCGGCTCGCCGGCCCCGAAATCCACCAGGTTGGCGCCCTGCGCGCGCAGTTTGGCGGCCTCGGCTGCCACGGCCATGGTCGCCGAAACCTCAATCCGGCCTATGCGGTCGGCAAAGACTTTTGCGGGAGCTGTTGTGGTCATATCATCTCTATCTTGACAGATTTCCCACCCGCGGATAAACCTTCCCGCTTACGGAATCGCGTGTTCTTTGAAGAAAAGCCGCGAAATTACAGTTGTGTTGTGTGCTGTATCACCGGCAGATGTGATGCAGCTCACCGCAGCGCGCAAGGCACAACCGGCCCCGCTCAGTGCCCGCCGTTGAGCCCGCCATTGTATCCGCCGTTCGATCCCGCGTTGATTCTCGCCCGCAGCCGCTTCAGCACGTTGGGGGGCACTAGGCCGGTTACGTCGCCGCCAAAGCTGAATACTTCTTTCACCATCCGCGAGCTCACAAACGAGTACCGTCCCGCCGGCTGCAGGAAGACCGTCTCAATCTCCGGCGCCAAGCGCCGGTTCATCAGCGCCATCTGGAACTCATGCTCGTAATCGGAGATGGCGCGAATTCCGCGCAGCACCGCCGTCGCCCCTTGTTTGCGGGCGAAGTCCACCATCAGGCCGTCGAAGGTATCTACGGATACGTTCTCGAGCGCGCTGGTTGCCTCGCGGAGCATCTCCGCCCGTTCCTCCACCGTAAACAGCGGATTTTTGACCGGATTCACCAAAATCGCGACTGTGAGGTGGCTGAACAGCTTGGCCCCGCGCTGGATCAGATCTACATGCCCATTGGTGGGCGGGTCGAAGGTGCCGGGATAGAGGGCCTTCACACGCATCGCATGACTCTAAGCGGATTCTAGCAGCGCAAAGTCCGAAGCCGTCCCATGCGCCGCCAGCCCTATCCCTTTCGTCCGCGGACAGCCTCCTTCGCCTCGATGGTTCCACCCGCCGGAACCTCGGGCACATCGGCCTTCATGGTTCCGATGCTCAGCCGCTTGCGCAGCTCGCCGTCGATTTTGGTGAAGATGTCGCGGTTCTCCTTGAGAAAGGAGCGTGTGTTTTCGCGGCCCTGTCCGATGCGCTCGCCGCCGTAGCTATACCAAGCGCCGGACTTCTCCACGAGATTGTGCGTCACCGCCAGGTCCAGCACGTCGCCCTCGCGGCTGATACCCTCGCCGTAGAGAATGTCGAACTCTGCTTCGCGGAAGGGCGCGGCCACCTTGTTCTTGACGATCTTCACCTTGGTCCGGTTCCCGATCACTGCGTCGCCCTCCTTGATGGCAGCGATGCGCCGGATATCGACCCGCACCGAGGAGTAAAACTTGAGTGCCCGTCCGCCGGTGGTTGTCTCCGGGTTGCCGAACATCACTCCGATCTTCTCCCGGATTTGATTGATGAAGATGAGGGCCGTACGCGATTTCGAGACCGTCCCGGTCAGCTTCCTCAGCGCCTGCGACATCAGCCGCGCCTGCAAGCCCACGTGGGAGTCGCCCATCTCGCCGTCCAACTCGGCCTTGGGCACCAGCGCCGCCACTGAGTCCACCACCAGGACGTCGATGGCTCCCGACCGCACCAGCGCCTCAGTGATCTCCAGCGCCTGTTCTCCGCTATCTGGCTGAGAAACCAGCAAGTTATCCACGTCCACGCCCAGCTTTTTGGCATAGCTTGGGTCCAGCGCGTGCTCGGCGTCCACGAAAGCCGCCAGCCCGCCGCTACGCTGCGCCTCGGCGATTACCTGCAAGCAGATGGTGGTCTTGCCTGAGGACTCCGGTCCGAAGACCTCCGTCACCCGGCCGCGTGGAATGCCACCCACACCGAGCGCCGCGTCGAAGCTGATCGACCCGGTCGGGATCACCGCAATCGGCAACAGCGCCTCCCGCGACCCCAGCCGCACGATCGATCCCTTTCCAAACTGTTTCTCAATCTGTGCCAGCGCAAGTTCTACGGCTTTGGCGCGGTCGTCCACGATGGCCATGGTGAGTTCCTCCTCAAGCACAGTCCAAACCCACTCACTCCTCTGTCAACGAGGGCGAGACAATGCAAAGGGCCTGGACGGCATTTCGTTGGGATTGTAGCAAAACGCAACAAGCAATGATAACAAAACCGGCGAAAAAAGGGAGAAAATCCAAGAGCCGCCTCCCAAGCCCTACCTTTAAGGCAAGGCATTGGAATCTGCACCGATAAGTACGATTTGCATCGGGCCCTATCTGCATCTGGCAAAATCCTGTTGCAAAATTCCGTCCTGCATTTTTCACGGATTGCACAAGACGGATTGCCCGCGGTGGAAGGATGGCAAGCCCGCCGCCGGATTCGTCTGCCACAGGAGGGAAGGCATTTGTCGTGCTATGGTCTTGCCACGCAGACGGCGCGGAAGGCTTTCCGCATCAACGCATCGGCATAACGGGGATCTACGCAAAGGCCGCTCCACCATCACGCGTGATGGTGACCTAGGGTTGCGCTGTACAACAGTGGTGTTGGTGAATAGGATATTGATTGCTCATTTCGAGTGCGGCAATCTCACTCCAGCATGCTGAGATAGTTACGTGACTGCAAAGAATTTTCATGTGCTGGCCAAGCCCATTGGCCCCATCTGCAATCTCGACTGCAAATACTGTTTCTATCTTGAGAAGACTGTTCTTTATCCGCAGGTGGACAAGTGGGCCATGCGCGACGATGTGCTGGAGATCTACATCCGGCAGTACATCGAAGCCCACGACACTCCGGTTGTGCATTTTGCCTGGCAGGGCGGTGAGCCCACGCTTCTGGGCGTGAATT
>JAKABE010000220.1 GCA_021801945.1 Acidobacteriota bacterium | reverse complement strand
GATCTCTTCTACGTAAATGCCCGGGAGGATTATTCCACTCTCTTTCTTAAAGGCAAAGTGAAGAAGTACGTGGACGGAGCCCGTTACGATGGCCGCGGCCATATTCGCTTCAAGAGGCCGCTGCTGATTCCAGGTGCGGACAACGACGAGTACGCCGCCGTGCGGGCCCTCGATCCTGCAACCGGCACGCTCCGCTGGCAGTACAAACTGGATTGGGGCAATAGCCTCCACACCTTCTACGGTTGGCAAACCTCCGCCGGTGCGGCAGGTATCCTCACTACCGCGGGTGGGGTCTTATTCACTGGGAGCCGCGAGGGTTACTTTGTCGCCCTTGACGCGCGCAGTGGCTCTCTGCTCTGGAAGGCAGATCTGGGAGGACCCATGATCATGGACCCGATGACTTACTCCGTCGACGGCAAACAATACGTCGCCATCAACGCGGGCAACTGCCTTTTTGTTTTCGGATTGCGCTAAACAGCGGTCAACCCGACCAATTCACGCGAGGAGTCATCAAAGTGCGAGAACAAACATTAGCGCGATACCTACTTCTGACTGCGCTCCTGGCCACGGCTACTGTGGGATTGGGACAGACTGGCCCCTCCGGGCCTACGTCCACGAGTTCTTCCACTTCCGCTTCAATTCCTGGCAATCCGGCAGCGGGAAAGGCGATCTTCGATGGATCGGGAAAGTGTCTTTCCTGCCACCAAGCCGGCGCCTTGGGTTCGGTCCTGGGTCCAAACCTGAGCAACATTGGCGCGCAACTTACTTCAGATCGCCTTCGGCAATGGTTGCAGAACCCACCGCAAAAGGTCGAGCCACAAAATCGTCTCTATGAGATCGTGACTCGCAGCGGCAAAACCGTCCGCGGGAAGCTTCTCAATCAGGGTCCATTCAGCCTGCAAATGTTGGATGCCGGCGGCCACCTGGTGGCGTTTTCCCGCGCCCAGGTTCGAGACGGCCACTTTGTGGACCCGCCTCCCATGCCGTCCTATCAAGACACGCTCTCGAGCGCACGTATTGACGATCTGGTAGCCTACCTGGCATCGTTGCGCGAGCCTGAAAATTACTAGTCGTGGAGAAGCCCTCCGAAACTTACAGGAGGGCCCTCGATGCATTCGGACGGAGAGTTGGGCAGTTGAATCTGCAATTAGGCCGTCACCGGTTCCGATGCGTTCACCTTCACCGGCGTCAGCCAGCCCCAACGGTCGGGCTTGAGACCGTTGGCGATGCCGAAAAACTCATCCCCGATCTTCCGGGTTATTTCGCCGGGCTTGCCGTCGCCGATCATGATGCGGTCAATGGAGCGGATGGGTGAGACCTCAGCCGCGGTACCGCTGAAGAATACCTCGTCGGCGATGTAGAGCATCTCCCGCGGGATGGCCTGCTCGATGACCGTCAGGCCCAGGTGCCGCGCCAGGGTGAGTACACTGTCGCGGGTGATGCCAGAGAGCGCCGAGTTAGCAAGCGGTGGGGTGTAGATCACGCCGTTGCGGACGATGAAGAGGTTCTCTCCCGAGCCCTCGCTCACCAGGCCGTTCACGTCCAGAGCGATTCCCTCGACGTAGCCGTTCACCTCGGCTTCCATGCGGATAAGCTGGGAGTTCATGTAATTGGCGCCGGCCTTGGCAAGCGCGGGCATGGTGTTGGGCGCCAACCGGTTCCAACTGGAAACGCACACATCCGCGCCTTCGTTGCCGGCGATGTACTTACCCCACGGGAAGTTGGCGATGTAGACCTCAATCGGCGCACCCTTGGGGTTCACGCCGATCTCCCCGTAACCGCGCAAGACGATGGGCCGGATGTAGCACGGCGTTACGCCGTTGGCCTCAATCAAATCCACCACGCCGGCGCACAGTTCTTCAAGCGAGAACGGGAGCTCCATGCGATAGATCTTGGCCGAGTCAAGCAACCTTTGCATGTGTTCCGGCAGCCGGAACACGGCCGAGCCCTGCGGCTGACCGTAGCAGCGAATGCCCTCAAAGACGCTGGAACCGTAATGAATCACATGGCTCAGCACATGAATGGTGGCCTTTTCCCAGGGGATGAGGTTGCCGTTGTGCCAAATATTGGAGGTGGTTTGAATGGGCATGAGGGTTGAATTGCTCCTTCGCATGCACAAAATATGCACACTTTAAAGGTATCGCGAACCGGAGCAGCCTGTCACGGGATGGGAGAACTCGCGAATCCCAAGGTTCTTGCGATGACACCCCTGCGTAAGGCGGGAACGGAATCGGACGGCCAAGGAAGAATCGATAGCCGCGTCGCAAGCACACCTCAGGCGGGGACTTGATCCAGTTGCTCTCCCGCCCTGCCGGAAACGCCGACCATGTCACTGCGGCTGCCTACGCCGGCAAGTTATACTTGAACATTCATTGACGACCTGATTGATTACATGACGGCTCTAACATTCACATTTGTGGTCTGGATCATCTCAACTCTAGCTGGCTTCCTGGGCGCGTTAACCGGACTGGGCGGCGGAGTCGTAGTTGTGCCCGTCCTCACCCTGGCGCTGGGCGTAGACATTAAATACGCCATCGGCGCATCGCTGGTTTCGGTGATCGCGACTTCTTCCGGCGCGGCTGCGGCTTACGTCAAAGAGGGCTTCTCGAACATACGCATCGGCATGTTGCTAGAGATCGCCACAACAATCGGCGCCGTCTTTGGCGCCTACATCGCCGCCTATTCCAGCACCCACATCATCGCCATCATCTTCGGGCTGGTACTCATCCAGTCTGCTTATCAATCGGTGGTGAACGCCTCGCCCGACACGGGATTGCTTGTGGAGTCCGATCGCTTGGCCCGGCGGCTGCGGCTCGCTGGCGACTATCCACTGGAAGGAAAGCGCAAGGAATACGGAGTGCGCAATGTCCCTGCCGGATTCAGCCTCATGTTTGGTGCGGGCGCGCTCTCAGGACTCCTCGGCATCGGCTCGGGTGCCGTCAAGGTCATCGCCATGGACCAGGCCATGAAGATCCCCTTCAAGGTCTCCACCACCACCAGCAACTTCATGATTGGCGTCACCGCCGCGGCCAGCGCCGGCGTTTACCTCAGCCGCGGCTACATTCATCCCAGTGTAGCCATGCCGGTGATGCTCGGCGTGCTGGGCGGGGCGCTGCTGGGAACCAAGGTGCTGGTGCACGCGCACGTGCGCACCTTGCGCTGGGTCTTCGCCTCGGTGATTCTGATCCTGGCGATCGAAATGATCGTCAATGGGCTGATGAAGAGGATTTAGCGAAAATGGATGATACTCGTCTGGAAAATATTATCGGCCACCTGCTGCGCGCCGGTGTGTTGCTGGCGGCGGTGGTTGTCTTTGCCGGGGGTGTTTTGTTTCTCATCCAGGACCACTCCCAGATGGTCAACTATCACACCTTCATCGCCGGTGGGCAGGATATCCGGACCCTGCCGGGCATTTTTAAGTCGGCTTTCCACTTGGATAGCAGGGGCCTGATGCAACTGGGCCTGGTGCTGCTGATCGCCACACCGGTGGCGCGCGTGGTGATGGCCATCGTAGGCTTTGCTCTGGAACGCGACCGGCTCTACGTCGTGGTCAGCTCGATCGTTCTTGCGGTGCTGCTCTTCAGCCTCGTGCACGCTTCGTGAGCAACGAGCCCGAGCGCTCAGCACGCCCGCAACCCCTCTTCGCCTCCATTTGAGAGATAGCAAAAGATAAGTTCTGCCCATCACACTGCGCATCCGGCTCTTGTGCTAAGGTTCCAACGTGGACGGCCGGACGTTAACAATGCCCTCCAAAAAGCGTGAGCCGTCGCGTCTCTTGCCTGGGCTGGCGGCAAAAGACGGGCTTATTCTCCACCCCTTCGACCTGGAGTTCGGCGTACGCACCAGCGGACTAGTGGCGGGGAGGCACCTAGCCCTGGGCCATGTACACGACCGTCATGCGACGGCCTACTACGCGGTCGCCCCCTCGGTGTTCCAAGCCCTCCTGGTGCGATGGCGAAGGTGCCAGCCTGTGGCGCCGATCGATGAATTTACTTTCGTTGACATGGGATCGGGGATGGGCCGGGCCGTGCTACTGGCCGCCGAGTTTCCTTTCCGGGCCGTCATCGGCGTAGAGCTGCATCCCACGCTGGCGCGCATCGCCCGCAAAAACGTGGCCCTTTGGCGGGCTGCGGGACGGGCGTGCGCACCTATGCGCATCGTGTGCGGAGATGTTGCGGATTTTCACTTGCCTGCAGGGCCGTGCGTTGTCTTCCTGTTCAATCCGTTTGGCGCCCCGGTTTTACGGCGGATGCTCAAACACTGGAGCCGGTACCTGACCGCGCGCGAGGGCCAAGTGGACATTCTCTACGTGAACAACGAGCAAGAACGCGTGCTGGAAAAGCAAGCCGGCTTCAGGCGGCTGTTTTTGGGGCCGATTCGGCGCTCACACGCCGACACTGTAGCCGACCGCAGGATTCTGAGCAACCAGCCGGGCGCCGAGTACGCCGCTACGGGCTGGGAAGACTGCTCGATCTACCGCTGGGCGGGCAAAGGCAGCTTTTAGCTGCCTTTGCCCTTGCCAGCGTATTTCCCTGCTCCGCGATTGACGAAACCAGGGGCAAACGGAAAAGCTGGTAGGACAGCGGAACCCGGACACGGGCGAGGTGAAAGCACGCGGCGGGCTGGCGAAGCTGCGGAAGATCGCAAAGCAACCGCCCAAGGGAGCGCGGCGTTGACGGAATCTCATCTGATCTTGGGAGTCGGAGAGCTGCTGTGGGATATATTGCCCGCGGGACGACCTTCGGGCAGCGTTCCGCTCCAAGGCGGCTCGCAAAGAGCGTTGCTCGGCGGCGCACCGGCTAACTTTGCGGTCATGGCCGGCCAGTTGGGCAATCGTGCAACAATTCTCAGCCGCATCGGACACGATGAGCTGGGCCGGATGGCCGTCGGCACGCTGGACCCGTTGCCGGTGGATACCCGCTTCCTGCAAGTGGACCCCACCCACGAAACCGGTCGCGTCACCGTGAGTTTTGCGAACGACGAGCCACACTATACAATCCATCACCCAGCCGCGTGGGATTTTCTGGACCTGACCGACGGGTGGCTGCAACTGGCGGGGCAGGCCGACGCCATCTGCTTCGGTTCCCTCGCTCAGCGCGGCCCGAACTCGCGCCAGACCATCCAGTCTCTGGCAGCGCAGGCCCCGGCAAGCTGCATCCGGGTCTTCGACGTCAATTTGAGACCGCCCTTCTACTCCAGAGAGGTGATCCAGGCATCGCTGGAACTGGCAACGGTGATCAAAATGAACGCGCAGGAAGCGCCCCAAGTCCTCGCGCTGCTGGCAATGCCCGTAGAATGGGAATCGGCGCCGAACCGGCCCTGGCTGGCCGAGATCAATCTGCCTCCTCCAACCAACGGGTTGCGCAGGAGCGCGGAACGGCTGCTGGAGACGTTTCCCAGGCTCAAGATGGTGGCCATCACGCGCGGCCACGGCGGTAGCCTGCTGGTAACGCGCGAAGAGTGGGACGAGCACGCCGGATTTCCCGTCAAGGTAGCCGACCGCATCGGCGCCGGGGATGCGTTTACCGCGGCTATCACCCACTACATGCTGCGTGGTGCGGACCTGGCCACGCTCAACGAGGCCGGCAACCGCTGGGGCGGCTGGGTGGCCTCGCAGCCGGGCGCAATGCCCGCCTTGCCCGAAGCCGTGCGCGGGGCTATCGCTGCGGCAATCGAAGGATAGGAGTCTTGTTGTGATCATGAAGAAACCGTCTCTGCTTCTCGCTCTTGCCGCTCTTCTCGCTCTGCCATTCAGCCTGCAAGCGCAGTCACCCTCGCTCACCGTGCAGGTAAACCACGTCACCGCCAAGGTCAGCCCCATGTTGTACGGGCTCATGACCGAGGAGATCAACCACTCGTACGACGGCGGCATCTACGCCGAGTTGGTGCGCGACCGTGCCGTCCGGACAGGCTTCGGTTCCCTCCGGCACTGGAACATGGTGGCCCGTGGCCACTCCGCCGTCAACATCTCCGTGGATGAGACCACGGGACCCAGCACAGCCCTGCCGCGCAGCATTAAGGTCGCTGT
>JAKABE010000219.1 GCA_021801945.1 Acidobacteriota bacterium | reverse complement strand
ATGCGCATGAGCAGGCTGAGGCGACGGAGACCGCGGTGGCGTAGTTCCAGATGGCAGCAACCGGAAGGTTGGCGTCATGATGGGGCAATCGAGGGCGATACGCCTTCGCATTGCAGGCTGAAATGCGAACGCGTATGTCCTTGACCTGTGTTGCAGGCGAGAGCTTTAATCCCAATCTCGCCGCCTCTCGCTCCAGCCGAAGGCGTTCTCGAAGTGCATGAACTCCTTCCTTTCACCCGGCACCAGATACACGCTGAGCACATCAAAGCGCACCTGCGGGGGAGTCTCGTGGGGCAACTGGCGCAGGTACTGGCGAGCTAGCCGGCGTAACGTGCGGCGCTTGTGAGAGTCGACGGCGGCCTCGGCGGGAGCCATATCATGGGCGGTGCGGGTCTTCACCTCGATGAAACATAGCATTGCTCCTTGCCAGGCAATGAGGTCGAGGTCGCCGGGTGCATTTTCCGCCGACCAGCGCTTTGCAACCACCACATAGCCTTTGCGGAGAAGGTAAGTATGGGCCGCGTCCTCGCCTTCCATGCCGGTCGCAAGATGCGCGGGCAGGGCCCGCGAACGCTTACGCCGCACGGCCAGCCACTCCAGCCCAGACACGGCGCGCTCTAGGCTGCCGATTCGCAGTTGCGCCCACCATCCCATGGCCAACTATTCTCGCCCGCAGTTGGCCGGAGACGCAAATTCCCTCACTTCGCGCACAGGATGCGTTCCCGCCGGTGACGCGACCGCAGGTATTTCATCCTGCCTGGCTGGGTACCGCGCCGATGCACCTTGCCGAATGTGCTGACCCCAGTGCACGTACTCCGAGATGCGCATTCCGCGGTTGGGCCAGGGCCGGCTTCCCAGACGGCGGGAACGTTCAAACGTGCGCTTCGAGGAGAAGATCGCGCGGCACAGAAGCCGCCAACGCCACGCCGCGCGACGCGTATCGAGAGGCCGCAATGGCGCTTCCGCAATTGCGGCCTGGGACTGTTCACTTTGACTCTTTCGCCAAGACTAAGCCGACTTGGGCGATTCGGACGCCGCCGCGGTAGCTGGCTTGCCCTCGGTCTTGCGGATGTCGATGCCGCCCTTAAAGAAGGCGCCATCTTCAATGCTGATCCGGGCCGCTGCCACGTCGCCGCCCAACGAACCTTCAGCGCGGATGTCCACGCGGTCTGTGGCGGATACATTGCCGCGCACCTTGCCGAGGATGACGACCTCGCGCGCGCTAATGTTGGCCGCCACCTGGCCGTTGCGGCCCACGGTGACGCGGTTTCCCGGAAGGTTGATGCTGCCCTCGACCTTTCCGTCGATGTAGAGCGACTCGGATCCAGTAATGTCGCCTTTGATCGACAGCCCCTTCCCAATGGTGGCTTGATCGGCAGTTGCATTGATGCCCCGATTGACGGGCTCGGGAGCGGCTGCCGGCGGCGCCGGGCGCGGAGGTTCCGGCGTTGGAGTAGAGGCGATCGATCCAGTCTGGCTAGGTTTCCACATTGCGCTCAAGGTAATTCCTTTTCTGTCCACTGAGGGACTGGGGGATGCCAAGGCAACGCCGATGGCTTGGACCCAAAAAGTAAAGAGTGCGGACCGCCGTGCTTGGTGCTTTCGGCAACCCATTGACGGACTCGACCGAAATGCGATTTCTTCGAACTCCGCCAAATTCGTGTGTGTCCCTATTTTAAGACCAAGTGCTGCAATTGAACGAGCCGCCGGTTGTTGAAGACTGCGCAGCGCCAACTATGCCAACAGGCGAGAGGCGCGGACAATGGACCCCGATTCTATCCTCTGGCGTGCGGTGAGGCCGGCCGCGGCGCGGAAGCTCGCACATGGCCTACTCTTGAACTATGACTGATCGCGAACTAGTGGCGCGGGTGGCCCGCTCGACAGGCGGCAGGGCCGGGTATAAGCAACTGGTGAGCGAGCTGGGCTTGGCGGGCGGCCGCGAGCGGCGCTTGTTGCGCGAGCAACTGGCCCGCCTTGCCGCCCGCGGCGAATTGGTCGCGCTGGGAGGGGAGCAGTGGAGCATTCCCCGTGCCCAGGCAGGAGGCAGCAATCTCACTGCCGGGCGCCTGGATCTGCATCGCGACGGCTACGGCTTTGTGCGTCCTGACGTATGGGCGGCTGCCAGTGATGTTTCGGGCCTGGGTTCTGGTCTGGTCTCAGGTCAGAAGGACATTTTCATTCCTCCCGATGCGACGGGCGGCGCCATGCAGGGCGACCAGGTGCTGGTCGAACTCGATCCTCCGCGCGCCGATGGCCGCCGGTTGGGCCGCGTCGTGCGCGTGATCGAGCGGCGCAACCCCACCGTCGTCGGCGTCTTTCATCTCGCTCGTTCCGACCGAGCGCACGGCCATTGGGTCGTGCCCTTCGACGAGCGCATCGCACAGTCCATTCTGATTTCCTTTGGCCAGGAATTGCCGGCGGCAGGAGAATCCTCCACGCCGCACCGCGTTTTGGGCAGTGAGACCCATGCGGCCACACGACCCAAAGGCGCGGAAGACCTTGAAGGTCTCGCCGTCGATGTCGAGATCACGAGCTGGCCCACGGCCACCCGGGCACCCCTGGGCCGCGTGATCGAGGTGCTCGGCTCGCTGGACGATTTCGGCGTAGACGTGGAGATGATGATCCGCAAGCACCAGCTGCCACGCATCTTCCCGGAACATGTGTTGACCGAGGCCCGCCGGGTTGCGCACTTCGATCCCAACGCCGCCGCCCACAGGGCCGACTTCCGCGGGTTGCCCATCGTGACCATCGATGGCGAGACGGCGCGCGACTTCGACGATGCGGTGCTGGTGAGGGAACGCACGGATGGGGGGTACGAGCTCCAGGTGCACATCGCTGACGTTGCCGAATACGTGCGGGCGGGCACGAATCTCGATCAAGAAGCGCGGCTGCGTGGAACCAGCGTCTACTTTCCCGATCGCGCCATTCCCATGCTGCCGCAGGATCTCTCCACGGACATTTGCAGCCTGCGCCCCGGCGAGGACCGGTTGGTGCTGAGCTGCATCATCGCGCTCGATCCCGCGGGGCGCATGGAGGGCTACCAAATCTTAGAAGGTGTCATTCGCTCCGCCGCGCGCATGACCTATACGGATGTTCACGCGATCCTGGAAGGCGACGCGGAGACGCGGGCGCGGTTTGCTGCGCTGGTCCCGGAATTCGAGCGCATGAAGCGGCTCGCCGTGCTGATGAACCAGCGCCGAGAGGAGCGCGGCTCCATCGACTTCGATTTGCCCGAACCGGTGATCGAATTCGATGATCTCGGCCAGATGCGCGGCGTCAGCCGCTCCGAACGCACCTGGGCCAACCGCCTGATCGAAGAGTTCATGCTGGCGGCCAACGAGTGCGTGGCCGCGTGGCTTGAGGATCTGGGGATGCCCTCGCTCTACCGTATCCATGAGAAGCCTGAGCCGCGACGCGTGGTCGAGTTCGAAGAGCTGGCCGCCGGCTTCGGCTATTCTCTCGGTCTTGGACCCCTTCCGGTGCGGCGCGTTCAGACCCGCGGCGAACGCCGCGAGGCGCACGGACTGGGGCGCAACCCGCGCATGCACGAGGTCCCGGAAGATATTGCTGTCACCCCGCGCATGTACCAGCAACTGGCTGCGCGCATCGAGGGCAAGCCGGAGGAGCGGATTCTGAGTTACCTCATGTTGCGCTCGCTGATGCAGGCGCGCTACTCCGAGACCAATGTGGGCCACTTCGCGCTGGCCGCGCCCACATACACGCATTTCACTTCGCCCATCCGCCGCTATCCTGACCTGATTGTGCATCGCATCGGCAAGGCGCTGTTGCGCGCCGGCGTGCGCGGCGATGGGACCTTTGCCCCCGGACGCCTCAACTCGCCGTGGTCGCATCCGAACGAGGGCGGTGCGTCTTGTCTCCGGCGCGATTCTGTTTTGGCGCCGCAGGCTGGATATGTTCCTTCCGCGAGGAAGCCCTCGGCTGTTATGCCGCCTATCCCCGAAGCCGAACTGGCCCGCATCGCCGAGGACTCCAGCCGGTCCGAACGGCGCGCCGCCGATGCTGAGCGAGAGCTTGTTGAGTGGAAGAAGGTCCGCTTTATGCAGGATAAGGTGGGCGATGAGTTCGCCGCCCTGATCCTGAACCCTGCGCGATACGGTCTGTTTGTCGAACTGATCGACCTCTTTGTCGAGGGTCTGGTGCCCATCGACACACTGCGCGGCGACCGCTACGCATGGCGCGAGAACACGCATGAGATCGTGGGCGAGCGATCCGGCCACCGTTTCCGCGCCGGCGACCGGGTGCGGGTGATTTTGGATCGCGTCCTGGTCCAGGAACGTAAGCTGCAATTCGCGCTCGTCGACGAGGACCTGCCGCATACGGCCAAGAACGCCGCCAAGTCTTTGCCTAAGCCGAAGAAGGCCAAGCGCGCGATGGCCGCCACTTCTTCGTCCAGAGACAAGCGCAAGTTTCGCCGTCCGGGCAGGAAGCGATAATCGTCGCCGGATAGATTGGAACCCACCGAAAGCTGCGGAGCAAGAAATCCAGCAATTGTTTGAGGTGGATCCTTGCGCAACTCGTCGAGTGAGGGCATTTCTCCTTCAAGAGTAACCTGCGACAAGGGCGCGTAAAGGTGTGATTTCTGGATGAAATCAAAGTTTCAGACTGAAGACTTCGGGATACACCCGCAGCAGCAATGCTATCGCGCTGCACCGTGGATGTTTCTCAGCGTGAGTGATTTCAGTGCCCCAGCAATTTCGCCAGAAATCCTCTGTGAGGCTTTGAACTCTCATAAAGTTCGATCGGCTCGGGCTGGAGTGGTAACGGCTCGCCGTTGAATGCGGCGCGCGGATTGTGTATGCAAAGCCGGTCCGCGGTCTCCTGGCCAAAGCGCGCAACAAGGAACTTGTGGGCTTCTCCCATGGCAGGCGGCCGGCCCCTCAGGCTGTGGGCGTCGCTGGCGATGAAATGGACCCAATTCTTTTGAAGCAGCAAATTGGCCGTGGCTGCTGCTCGCTTGCCAAAGCGGCCCGTGATCGACGCCGCGGTGACTTGGATGAGACAGCCGTTTCGCAACCATTCGGCCATCCGTTCGGGCCTGGCCGATAGCTCCGGATTGCGCTCCGGGTGCGTGATGATGGGAACGATCGAACTGGTGTTGAATTGATACAGCCATTCTGAAATCAGGGAAGGGATCAAGGCGTTTGGAAACTCGATAAGCAGATACCGCTTGCGATTGATGGTGTATTTGTCCCGGCAGCGAAGCGCATCCATGATGTTTTCGTATGATAGGTGGAAGTCGCAACCCAGGCCGAGAGTTAGGCGCCCGCCAAGCCGCTCATTGAGGAGCGCCAACCGCTCCTGGTTGATCTCCGGCTGGAATGCAAATTCATGGTTCGCGTGGGGGGTGCAGACAATATGGGTGACGCCTTCGGCGATCGACATCTCGGCCAACTCCAATGACTCCTCGATGGTTTTTGGGCCGTCATCTAAATCGAAGAGCAGGTGGTAATGGATGTCAATCAAAGCTCTCTTTGTGCTCCTTGGCAGCGCCGGGGATCAGAAGTGAGGGCTGCGCATAAACCTCCCCATAGTCATTTTCGCAGCTGGAGCCAGGAAAGACAACGGGGACGCCGACTAATAAGACAATGTTATCTGCAGCCGCGCAGGCGGCAGAGTTGCGAGGTGAAAATCCAGGGCAATCGCATTTGGACTTGGAAATATGCATCGCGGCGGCTTTGAGAGGGCATAGCTTTTGCCGTGCTCCCAGGATCAGAAGAATTCGATGGGCCTGAGTTCCTGGCTGCAATTTTCTTCTTGCAGGGTACTAGCTGAGCCGGCCGTGGAAATTCGGACAGCGGGATGAGTGGAAGGATTGTTCCTCAGCGAGCCATTAAGATGGCAGAAACGAGGAGCAACGATGGCACGACCTCCACGCCGGAATCACACCGCGGCTTTCAAGGCGAAGGTAGCTTTGGCCGCCCTTAAGGGAGACAAGACCCTGGCTGAGCTGGCCGAACAGTTCGATGTTCACCCCACCAGATCACCGACTGGAAGACGCGGCTCGCAGAAAGCGCGGCAACTGTCT
>JAKABE010000218.1 GCA_021801945.1 Acidobacteriota bacterium | reverse complement strand
AACGACTCCAGCAAGACGCCCCAGCCACCGCCCAAGCACTGATCGCAGGAGCTGGTTGACAGGGGTGTATAGGCCTTATACATTGACGGCGGTATGAACCGCCGCGACATGATCAAGCTCTCTTCCTGGGCGGTGGCTGGGGCTTCGGCGCCGGCGCTGGCTCAGTCTCCTGCCGCATCGGCTACGGCCGCAGCGGCTGCGCGCTGGGATTTCATCGAGTTGGCATTCAACGGGCCTTCCCAGGGCAATCCCTTCATCGATGTGCGCCTGACCGCAACCTTTCGCTTGAAAGATCGCGCCCTCACCGTGGAAGGCTTTTACGAGGGCGCTGGCGCGTACAAGGTTCGCTTCATGCCCGACGAGATGGGCGAGTGGAGTTGGACCCTGGCCAGCAATGCGCATGAGCTTGATGGCCAGGCGGGCAGCTTCAGGTGCGTTGCGCCCGAAGCCGGCAATCGCGGGCCGGTCTCCATCCGCGACGGCTACCACTTTGGCTATGCCGACGGCACGCCGTATGTGGAGTGCGGTACCACTTGCTATGCGTGGGCATTCCAGGCGGAGCAGACCCAACGCCAGACCATCGAAACTCTGGCCTCTTCGCCCTTCAACAAGCTGCGCATGTGTATCTTCCCCAAGTGGTACGCCTACAACCGCAAAGAGCCGCCCATGTACCCGTTTCCACGCCACGGCGAGGTAAACGACTACTCGCACTTCAACCCCGCCTATTTTCAGCACTTCGACCGCCTCATTCTGGAGTTGCGGCGTATCGGTGTCCAGGCCGACCTGATTCTCTTTCATCCTTACGACAAGTGGGGCTACCAATCGATGCCTGCCGAGGTCAACGAGCGTTATCTGCGCTACGTGATCGCGCGCTTCAGCGCCTATCGCAATGTCTGGTGGTCGCTGGCCAACGAGTACGACCTGCTGAAAGCCAAGACCAATATCGATTGGGACAGCTATGCGCGCACGCTCGGCGACTATGACGCTTTCGGGCATCTGCGCTCCATCCATTACTGCTTTCATCAGTACGAATACTGGCGCGGCTGGTGCAGCCATGCCGGCATTCAGGATCACTGTATGAGCCGGGCCGCAAGTTGGCGCGCGGACTGGGGCAAGCCCGTGATCTTCGACGAGTGCCAATATGAGGGCGACATTCCCATGCTCTGGGGAAACCTGTCCGGCGACGAGATGACGCGGCGCTTCTGGCAGGCGGCCGCGCAGGGAGCCTACTGCGGCCACGGGGAAACCTACCTGGTGCCGGACGAGATTCTCTGGTGGTCGCATGGCGGGGTGCTGCACGGCTCCAGCCCGGCAAGGATTGCCTTCTTGCGCAACCTCCTTGAGGAGAGCATCGCCGTGGGGCCAGGGCCGATAGGATTCACGAACTTCTCTGAAGAGCCAATGGCGGCGCGGCGTTTGAACGATTCGGTCATCTTCTATTACTTCGACGCGCATCAACCCGCAGAATGGACCTTCGAACTGCCCGCGGGCAAAACCTATGGCGCCGAATTCATCGACACCCAGGCGCTCACGCGCACACCCCTGCCCGGAGTTCTTGCCGGCAAAGCGAAGGTCAAGTTGCCCGGTAAGCCATGGGGATCGGTGTGGCTTCGCGAGAAGAGCGCGTAGAAGGCTGCTACAAACCAGAGTCGCCGCATTCCTGAGCCGCGATCGATAAGCCGCCATAATTCGGCGCGAACCGCAGCGGCCTCGACACCTCCCTAGCGGCGCACGGCAGCCCAGGGTTGGCCGGACTCCGGTGCTATTCTGTTTCCGCTTACCAACGCCGACAAAGGAGACTTCAGCGCCATGACGCTCTCAAAAATCCGCCTTCTTCCGGCAATCCTCTTTCTGGCCATGGCTGGGTCCGTCCTGCTCGTCGCCCAGGATACGCGCACTGTCGTTCATCATCCCGCCACTCCCGCCGACGCCAAGCCCAACTCGAGCGCCGTTCCCGATGGCTACGCCATCACCGGCCACTTCGACCGTATCGTCATTCTGCGCCTGAAATACAAGACCGATCTGCTTGCCGGCCTGGACCAGATGGTCAAAAAGGAGAACATCCGCGACGGCGTTATTCTTGCCGGCATCGGTTCGGTCCGTGGCTATCACCTCCATCAGGTTGGCAACCGCACCTTCCCGGTCACCGATGTCTTTGAAAAGGATCCCACCCAGCCCGCCGACCTGGTCGGCATGAACGGCTACATCACCAACGGACACGTTCACGCTCACGTGACCCTGGCCTTGCCGGACCGTGCCATCGCCGGCCATCTCGAGACCGGCACGCAGGTCTTTACCTTCGCAATTGTGACCGTCGGAGTGATGAACGAAACAGGAGCGGCGAACCAGGCCGGCTTCACCCGTCTCGACGACAAGAATTACCGCTGAGCCATTTCGCCTCCCGCTGTCTGTTCTTCCCACGCGCCAAGGCGGCAATTCCCTTCAGAGAATTGCCGCTTTGGCGCCTGCAAAATGTGCATCGCGAATTTTGCGCGTTACGCTTGGTCCAGCCGCCAGTCCGCGAAGCGGGCAAAAGACGATGCTGCGATGGCGCAAGCCTGGAGGAAAGATGGCGAAACCGGCGAGCGAAACCCCCGCAGGGGCCGGAAGCCTAGACTCCGCACAAGCCAATTGAAGTTGAATCCAGTCCGATGCCTCTGGCGCACTATTCTGGCGCTCGACCGGATCGGCCAGCGCCTCAATAAAAGAGATACTTCCGCCAGCGGTCGTCGGCGCGGCCCAACATGCGCATGATCTGCCGGCTAGTGTGCAGCGAGAAGGGCCGCGGCTCGCGTAGCAGGATCATGTCGTCGATCTCGTTCAGGAGCCGGTTGCCCTTCTTGCGGTTGCAGTCGTGGCAGCAAGCCACCAGGTTTTCCCACGTGGAGTTACCGCCCCGCGAGCGCGGCACCACATGATCCAGCGTCAGCTCGCTGGGCGGATAGGCTTCGCCGCAGTACTGGCAGGTGTTGCGGTCGCGCAGCAGGATGTTCTTCCTTGACAGCGCCCGCGTCTGGTGGGGAATCCGCCGGTACTCCAGCAGCCGGATCACCGAGGGCATGGCGACCAGCGTCCGCTGCGCGTGCAGCGCCAGCCCGTGTTCCTCCTCGGTGCGCGCAATGCCCTTCAACACCAGCACCAGCGCCCGCCGCGCTCCACATATATTGATAGGCTCATAGGACGCGTTGAGCACTAGCACCGGCATCTGCAAAATGTGAGTGGCCTGCAAGGCCTGCTGGCCGGCCGTGTGTTCCGCGCTCATCGCCACGGCTTTGGCCATCGCCTTTTGCTTGCGCACGTGAATCATGGCTTTTCCCAGCGACATCTCTGTCCCCCCGTCAAGAAGACGATCTCTCCGGCGATGGCAACAAACCCGCCCGCGTCGCGCTTTCCGGCGGCAACTTCGGCGGCGCCGTTTCGCCGGTGGCGGCCAGCCCATCTTCTTCCGCCGCGCCCAAGCTGGCGCTTCTCGCCTCTCGCGCCCTGGCCAGCGTCGCCACCCATACGGCTTCGGCGCCGGCCTCGATCAGGGTCCGCGCCGCTTCCCGCGCTGTCGCCCCAGTCGTCAGAATGTCGTCCACCAGCAGAATGTTCCGTCCCGCAACCAGCCTTGGATCGGAGACCGAAAAGGCGCCGCGTACGTTCAGCCGCCGCTGGTGCGGGCTCAGCCCGGCCTGGCTCTCCGTGGCGCGCAACCGCATCAGCGCGCTTGGCGCCAGCGTCAGCCGCCACTCTGGATGGCTCCTTCTTAAATTGCCGATGGCCTCGGCTGCCAGCGACTGTGCCTGGTTGAATTCCCGCTGCGCATACTTGCTCCGGTGCAACGGCACCGGAACCACCAGGATTTCGCCCGGCGCCTCGCCAGCCAGTTGTCTGATCGCCTCGGCCAGCAGCCGCCCCAGCCCCCGCGCCATTCCCTGGATCCGGCCGTATTTCAGCGTGTGAATGGCCTCCTTCATCCGCCCTTCGTACACCCCATAGGCGACCGCCCGCGCAAACGGCGGCGGCATCATCCGGCATGCCCGGCACAACCCCAGATCCGGAACTCCCGCGCGCCCGGTCAGCGCATCCCCGCAGCAGGCACAAGCACGCCCGCTCTGGCGCGGAAACTCCGTCCAGCAGACATCGCAAATTGGTACATGGGATAAGTGCGGCAGAGGAGAGCCGCATAGAACGCAGCAGGCGGGCAGAAGGGCACAGCTCAATGCATCCACAGGACTTCGCAGGACATGAGCCACTGCTCGCCAACGCGAAGTCTCCGATGGCGGAAGGTCAACCGGCGCTAATCCCGCATCTCTGCTGAAGACGCACCTCACACGGCGCAGCCTTTAGCCCAAAAACTGCGCTGTTCTGCCCCCTCAGTATAATCGCATTTCGCCCCGCAGTCCCAGCGAACCCCAGACCGCCGGTGGAACCCTGTGCGCAAAAAGCGCGAAGCTACTTGCCCTTCTCACCGACATGCGCTTGCCGCCGTCAGCCCTCGCGCCCCGGCCGCAGTCCTAAACCACTCCCGCTGTATACTCCTCCGCGGGCGGAGTACCCCCGGTCTTGGCTCCGCACTCGGCCAGCACTACCGGCGACAGCGTGATCACCGGGCACATCGCGTGCGCCAGCGTCTTGTACACCACCCCGTGGCGCGCAATCGCCGCGAACGCCGAGGCCCCTTGCGCTCCGAGCACGATCAGGTCTGCCTGCTGCGCCCGGCTTTGGTAAAGCAGCTCCTCGGTCGGGTCGCCCGGCACCACAATCGTCTGGATGGCGATCTTCTCTCGCATCGGAGCCGGAACCAGTTCGAAGACCTCGGTCTCCAGTTGCTCCAGCGTGCGCCCGGCCAGAATCTCCGCGCGCTCCTGCGGCCGGATCACGTGCTCCAGGATCAGCCGTGCCCCGTGTTGTGCGGCCAACTGCGCGGCAAAGCTCGCCACCACGGCGCTTGCCTCGTGCAGGCTCACCGCGCACAGAATCGTGCGCGTCGCGTAGGCCCGGTAGGCGCCGCTCACCACCTCTGGCCCGATCACGTACACGGGCTCGCGGGCCGTCCGCAGCACCGCCTCGGCCACCGAGCCCACCAGCAGCTTGCCGATCGGCCCCGGCGAATGCGTGCCCATGATGATGCGGTCTACCTCCCGCTCCCGCGTGTAGGCCAGGATCTGGTCGCCGGGCAGGCCCGCCCGCACCACCAACTCGCAGCTCAGCCCCGCCTGCTGCACGCGCGCTGCCAGAGGATCCAGTTGGTGACGCTCGGCCCGTGCCGCCGCCGCATAGTCGTAATAGCGAATCCCCGACGTCTCCGACGCGGCCACCACCAGCGTGTCGTAGGCATGGAGCAGAATCAGCGTCGCCCCGAACTCCCTGGCTTGGGCCAGCGCAAACTCGAATGCCTTTTCATTGGGCGGAATCTCTGAAGCAAACAGGATCGTGGAGGGCTTGCTCCAACCCGGTTTGATCGTGGTTGTCATAGGCACCTCCTTATGATGCGCCTGTACTATTCCAAACAGGCCCTCGCCGTGCAGTGCCCGGGAACACGTCCCTCGGTGCGTATACTCACTCCCGCCTGGCTACATCTCCGGCCCCTGCATCCCGGCGTACCTCGCACCTCCACCCTCAGCATAGACGCAGTTCGGCCGGAAAGATTCGCTATCTGTTGACAAAATTTCTTCTTCGCTTCCCGGCTTTGGGCCGCCGGGGTTCGGACCGGTCCTTGCGGCGTGGACAAGTGATCTCAATCACAGCGTCGCCGACTCAATCCTGTTCTTCTTAGGTTGAATCGTGGCTCTCGGGCGCGGTGGTTCTTCTCCGGGGGCGCTGCCGGATGGTTCCGCAGACGCCTTGGCCTTTTTATCGATCGGAACCCGCCCGATCCCCGGCTTGAGAACCTGTTTCCCCAACCGGCCGCCGCGATTCCTCAAGGAGGCCTTATGCAGCCTATGGTCAACATTCCCGCCCGCGGCGGGATCGACTACGACGAATCGCCTTTCCTCGCCATCTGGGAGGTCACCCAGTCCTGCGACCTGGCCTGCAAGCACTGCCGCGCCGCCGCTCAGCCCCTCCCCCATCCCGATCAGCTTTCG
>JAKABE010000217.1 GCA_021801945.1 Acidobacteriota bacterium | reverse complement strand
GTCGGGATCACTTCGGAAAGCGGGCTTTTTCCCGTGCGCCGTTTGCATTTCCGTGCACTTGGAATCAGCCACTCACAGGCGGTGAAGCCAACTCCATTCCGTCGCCGGATGTTCCCTCAACAATCCGCTAATTCTCAATGCAAACGCACGTTCGCACCCAGTTGTGCGAACCGCCTGAACTTCCGGGCATTTCAGGGCGCATTCTGAAACTATCCAGGAGCTCTGGCAACCCTGCGCGCTCCCGGCAAGATGCATCAAAGCCTGTACCAAAGAAGGCATTTGTTCACTTCCTGACGTACAAAGCGGTTCGAGTTCCCGGGGGATCGCAAAGCGGGAGAAAAACAGAAATCTCCGGCCGGACCACCCGAAAAGAATGCATAATCTCCTGTGGAAGGGATACCGGTCATGGCGCTGCGCAAATTCCTGCTGTTCGCTATGCTCTTCACGGTCGCTGCCATGGTGACCTACGGAGGAGTTGAGGGTTACAGGGTAAAGCTTGACGTGCCACAGCCAAATACTTGGTTGCGCGCTGCAATGTCTGCCCCTGCGGCACTGCCCTGGTTCGGCAGCCCGCCGGCGAGTGAGCCAGAACGGTGGCTCAAGTCATCCCGCGGCCATGGCGAATTTCTGCCGGCCTCATTGGTTCCGATTCAATTCAAGGACCCCAAGGATCTGGGTGCTGGAAGGTTACTGGTGGCCAGCCGCAGCCTCGGAGATCCGAGTTTCGCTGCAACTGTAGTCTTGCTGGTTTACTACGACAAGAAGGGCGCCCTCGGACTGATTCTCAACCGGCGCACCGATGTGCCCCTATCTCGAGTCCTTGCTCTCAAAGCTGCAAAGGACCGTTCCGACCCGGTCTATCTCGGGGGTCCTGTGGAGCCTTCGACCGTGTTTGCACTCTATCAGTCCTCGGCCAAGATCAAAGGGGCTCAAAATGTCTTCGGGGGTGTCTATTTGATCTCCGACAAAGGGCTCTTTGAGAAATTGCTTGCGGCCCGGTCTGCCCCGGGTGTTTTTCATGTCTATCTGGGATACGCCGGCTGGACACAAAATCAATTAAAAGCCGAAGTACAGTCGGGCGCGTGGTACGTTTTCCCGCCAGACACCGCGGCGGTATTTAATTCCAGTCCGGATGCTTTGTGGTCGCAGATGATTCAGGCGACAAAGCTGCAATGGGCAAAGAGTGTTCCCTTCGCGGGAATCTCCCAGTCAGCAGAGCTGTTTTGACCAATCCCATGTCATTCAAAGCGCCGATTTCTGGCGGGATACACCGTTTTTGCACTCCCGGCAAGTCTGGATCACCTGCGCCCGCACGGAATTGAAATGATCCCGAACGATTCGCGTGGCCGGGCTATGGATCGGTGCGAATGCAAACGATGAGCCTCGGCGCCCTTGCGGGAGATGCGACCCCGGGGTGCAGAATCCGGAGAATGACCGTCAGTCGCCGCACCTGAACCCAAAGTTACAAGTTGACTTAAGCCTTTCGAGTAATTGTGGCTAGGTGTAAGCTGGTTCTTCAAGCCGCAACTAGCAAATTTGCTTTGCCGGCTCGGAGTTCATCTTGGTCCTAACGGCCAAGGCAGCTGGACATGGTCACCGTGCACCACTCTCCGGACTTCCGAGTCTCCGGAACAGCATATTGCCTTGGTCAACATCGAACTGATCTTGGGAGGTAGGTCTGTGGCGAAGTTTCTGAGTGTGCTTACGCTGGTTTTGGCGATGATGAGCCCGGTAGCGGCCCAGACGGGCGCAGGTCAGAGCGCGGGCATCAAGGCCAAGAAACCTGTGTTCGGCGGGGCGTGCAGGCTCTGTCCCTGGGGGGCGATGGCTCAGGTGGTGAAAGATGCCATGCAGTTCGAAAACTACGACGTGCAGATTTGTCATAACTGCAACGCAGCTGCGGCCCCTGTCATCGTCGCCAAAGGCGAGTTGCCGCCTCCGTACCACAAAGACCCCGCAGTCTCGGTGGCCATGGCGCCGCCCAACGCGCCGGGGCTTGGACGGGTGGACTTCGGGGCCACGGCACTACAATTTCTGTGCAGCGCCTATAACGGAACCGGCCTTTACGCACGTCAAGGCCCCATGAAGAACCTGCGCCTGATCGCGAATATTCAGTCGCCGTGGTACCTGGTGGTGGCGGCAAGAGCCAGCACGGGCATCACGAACTTATCGCAGATTCGAAAGAAGCGATGGCCCGTCAGGATCTTCGCTTCTCCGAATGACCCCATGGTGAAGGCAATCCTCGCCTACTATGGGCTTTCCGTGAAGTCCATCACCGCCGCCGGGGGCTATGTGAGCGCAGCGGGGGCAAACGTCTCCAACTTCGACATCATGATCCACGGCGGCTTTATGACCACCGCCCCGGAGTTTAGGGTCTTGAACGAAGTAAGCCAGGAGGTCGATCTCAATTACCTCCAACTTCCTAATCCGCTGCTGGCCAATCTGGCCCAAGAGCCGCAAATCCGCCTCGGAACCATACCGGTGGGAATGCTGCGCGGAATTGAACGGCCTATCCCCACGGTGGTGCGCGACGGAACGGTGATCTACACGCGAAACGACGTGCCCGATAGTTTCGCCTATGACGTTGCCCGTGCCATGGACCAGCACCAGGACCTCCTGCAATGGACTAATCAGGACTTCTCCTACAACATCCATAACGTGTGGAAGGCATGCAACGTCCCGCTCGATCCCGGCGCCGCACGCTATTACCGCGAAGTCGGTTACATGAAATAGGAAGCAATTTCGAGTTCAGCAGGGCGTCCTGGAAGGCACCGTAGAACAGGGCTTAGCCGTCTGCCGTGGTATTCCCTTCGCGGCGCCACCGGCAGGCGATCTGCGTTGGCGCCCTCCCGAGCCTCCTGCCGCGAGGAAGTGAAGTTCAACAACACACCTATCCTGATCGGTTACAACTCCGATGAAGGAGCAACCTTTGGCACACTTGGAGCTGGGCACGGCTGGCGTCGAGCATCGGTCACTCAAAGGTCTACTTTTACTACTTTGATCAACACCCCAACGATCCCGCCAATTCACCGCGCGCCGGCTTTGGTTCGCCCCACGGAAGCGAAGTGCCCTATGTCTTTGAGCATTTTCGGAGCGCCCCCAGAAGCAAGCCTACGACAGGGGACTTAGCCGTTGCGGAAGATATGGCGACCTATTGGACAAACTTCGCTCAGTATGGCGACCCCAATGGTAAGAGAGTACCCTACTGGCCCGCCTTCAGCGATCAACACTCCGTGCTGATCTATTTTTCCGGCGGACATGCGCACACCGGACCTGTTCCCAGTTTGGCAGACCTGAAGGCACGGAACGCCTACTTTGCCTGGCGCCGAACTCCGGCAGGTACAAGATTCGGATCGCAATCGCTGGCCAAACCATAAAGATTTGTTGATAATTGACCGCAGACTCGCTGAACGGGCCGCTTCTTCCATCTCCTGGCCCGCCCCGTTCTGAGCGTGATGCCTGTCACAGCCCCGCGCGCAGCCTACATACCATCATTCTCGGTAATTAATCCGTCAGCGCGCAGCTCATGGAGGGGGGGTACGTGGTCCGTTCCAGATTGCCGCTGCTGCGCAGGATCTCGCAGATCTTCTTTCTGCTGTTGTTCCTGGCGCTGCTGATTTTCACCTCGCTACGTCCTTTCCCGGGCACAAGCAACGACGCCCATCTCAGCGCACCTGTGCGCCTGTTCTTTGAGTGGGATCCTCTGATCGCACTCGGCAATGCCTTGGCCACCCACGCCTTGTATCGTGGCCTGTTGTGGACCCTCGCGATCCTCATCCCCACGCTTCTTCTGGGCCGCTTTTTCTGCGGATGGATCTGTCCCCTGGGCACGTTGCAGCATTTCGTGGGCAATTTCAAATCGGAGGCCAAGCGCGGAAAGCAGCGCATCGAATCCAACCGCTATAAACGCTGGCAGACGGTGAAATATGTCGTTCTTCTCGCGGGCCTTGTGGCTGCGTTCCTCGGCTCCATGGCCATCGGCTGGCTCGATCCCTTCAGCCTTCTGGTGCGGTCCCTGGGCTTATCCATCCTTCCAGCCTGCAACTATGCGGTCAATGCAGTGCTCGCCCCGCTTGAGCACAGCCACATCGCGGCCGTTGAATTCATCGGCGGTAGTCTTCACGCCGTTCTCCAGGCCGTGGTGCTGGACTTCCGTCAGCCCCACTTCACACAGGGACTGTTTCTCGGCCTTCTCTTTCTCGCGCTTCTCGCCGCCAGCCTGCGTGTTACGCGCTTCTGGTGCCGCGCACTCTGTCCCTTGGGAGCCCTGCTTGGTGCGGTTTCCCGCTGGTCGATCTTCGGTCTCCACAAAGAGGCAGAGGCCGGCGCCTGCAACAAGTGCTTTCGCTGCCTGCTCCACTGCCAGGGCGGCGATGACCCTATCGTGGGCGTTCCGTGGCGCAAATCAGAATGCCTGATGTGCATGAACTGTATCGGAAGCTGCCCTCACGCCGGGCTTCAATTCCGCTTCTTCCGCAAAGAGACGGAAGTTCCTTCACCCGATCTTGGCCGGCGCCGCGCGGTTACCGGCCTCGCTGCCGGCGCCGCCATCGTTCCGCTGATGCGGGCCAACACGGGTCTCGGCAAAGACCGTCACGACCGTTTACTGCGTCCGCCGGGCGCGCTGGACGAGCCAGATTTTCTCGCCCGCTGTATCCGCTGTGGCGAATGCATGAAAGTCTGCCCCAACAATGCTCTGCAGCCCACGCTCGATGAAGCGGGCATCACCGGACTATGGACGCCTACATTGGTGCCGCGGATCGGCTACTGCGAGCCAAGCTGCGTGCTCTGTTCTGAAGTGTGCCCCACGGGCGCTATCTGGCAGATGACCCCGCAGGCAAAGGGATGGGGCGGCGCCGCGGGCGAAAAGAGCCAGCCTGTCCGCCTCGGCACCGCTTTCTACGACCGCGGCCACTGCCTGCCCTGGGCCATGGCTACGGAGTGCATCGTTTGCGAGGAGTGGTGCCCGGTCTCGCCCAAAGCCATCTATCTCGAAGCAGCCCAGGTCATCGATTCTGCGGGAAAGACCAAGACCGTAAAGCAGCCCCACATCGATCCCAGCCGCTGCGTAGGTTGCGGCGCATGCGAGTACGCCTGCCCCATCCAGGACCACCCCGCCGTTTACGTCACCAGCATCGGTGAAAGCCGCTCGCCCTCGAGCCAGGTTCTGCTCACCAGGAAGTAAAGGAGGAACTTCGGAAATGCGAATTCAAAAGCATTCGATTGCCGTAGCGGCTGCGCTTTTTGTCCTCGCCGTAGCTGCGTGCACAGGCTGCAGAAAAGCTCAGCACGATCTCTTTCCACCATCAGGCGCCGTTGCCAACTGGCAGAAGACGGGCGAAACTCGCGTTTACGCAGCCAAGGACTTATGGCAATACATCGATGGCGACGCCGAACAGTACATCAAGGCCGGCGTTGTCTCCGCTGCCACCTCAACTTACACCTACGCGAGCCGTATCGATGCTGTCGTCGATGTGTACACAATGAACAGCCCGGTGGGCGCGCACATCATCCTCCTCCGCGACGTTTCCCCCAGATCCAAGGCCGCGCACCTCGGCGATGAAGGCATCGCCCATGAGCAGAGCGTTACCTTTCGCAAAGGAACACACCTTGTCCGCATCGTCGCTTACCAGATGGCGCCCGATACGCCGCAGGCATTGCTGGCCCTGGCCTACGGCGTCGAGGCAAGACTGTAGCTCGCGAAATCGCTGGGGGATAGGGGGGCGTTCACGGGATGGGAACTGTAACCCGCTCAAGGATTGCGAGAACCGCATGAATTCACCATCGGACCCAAACCGGAACTCCGCAGACGGCACGCCGATGACGCGTCGTGAAGCCTTGCTTCAGCTTCTTCGCGCCGGCGGCATTGCAACGGGCGCTGCGGGTGCCGGCGTCTGGCTGAGCGAGCGCAGTGTCCGTCCCGCTCCCAGACGTACGGAGGAGGCCCGCCGTGACCACCGCGTCGCCTCCGCGGCCGCGTTACCGCAGATGACTGTCGTCCAGGACGCCGAGCCGCGCGATCTCGTCCGCCAGGCCCTTGAAAATCTCGGCGGCATTCAGCGCTTCGTCGGCCGCCAGGAAACCGTC
>JAKABE010000216.1 GCA_021801945.1 Acidobacteriota bacterium | reverse complement strand
TCCCCGAGACGCGGTTGCCGAAGCTGACCGAGAAGCAGCAGGCGGTCCTGGCGGAACTGGCGGCCTGCGGCGGGGAAATACCGCTCACGGAGCTGCGGCGGCGCGATCTGCCTTCGTCCACGCTGCAAACGCTGGTGCGGCGCGGGCTGGTGCGCATCGACGAACGGCCGGCCGTCTTTCACCTTGGCGGCCTAACGCCCCCGGCTGCGCCATTCCACCTGAACGCGGCGCAAGAGGATGCGCTCGCCACCATTGTGGGAGCGTTAGGGGCTTTCCATTCCCTTTTGTTGTTTGGAGTCACGGGCTCGGGAAAGACCGCCGTCTATTTGGCGGCCATGCAGCAGGCGCTGGACCGGGGGCTGTCGTCGATCCTTCTGGTTCCCGAGATCGGCCTCACGCCGCAGATGGCGGGATTGCTGGATCAGGCCTTCGGGCAGCGCGTGGCGCTGCTGCACTCAGCGCTCACGCCCGAGGAGCGCAGCGAGCAGTGGCGGCGCATCCGCAGCGGGGAGGCTCCGATTGTGGTCGGCACGCGGTCGGCGATCTTTGCGCCCGCGTCCAACCTCGGCCTCATTCTGGTGGACGAGGAGCACGACCACAGCTACAAGCAGGAGGAGACGCCGCGTTACAACGCGCGCGATGTAGCCGTGATGCGCGCCAAGCTGGCAGGGGCGGCCGTAGTGCTGGGGTCGGCCACGCCGTCGCTCGAAAGTTGGCAGAACGCGGGCGCAGGTAAGTATGCCCGCATTGAGCTGCGCGAACGCGTGATGCACCGGCCGCTGCCCGAAGTAGAGCTCGTGGATATGCGCCGCGAGTTTCAGGAGGCCGGGCAGGAGCAGCTCTTTTCGCGGTCGCTTGTGGAGCAAACCAAGGCGGCGCTCGATCGCGGCGAGCAGGCCCTGATCCTGCTCAACCGGCGGGGCTATTCTTTCGCGGTGATCTGCCGGGCCTGCGGAGAAAAGCTCGAGTGCCAGAACTGCGCCATCGCGCTCACCCACCACAAAGCCGTGGAGGGCGCCGAGATTGCGCCCGAGGGCCAGCGGCTGGAGTGCCACTATTGCGGCTACCGGCGCACTGTCCCGGCGCGCTGCCCCAAGTGCGACAGCGAGCACCTGTACTACCTCGGCGCCGGCTCGCAGCAGGGCGAGGAGCGGCTGGCGGAGATCTTTCCTGGCGCGCGCATCGGGCGCATGGATCGCGATACAGTGCGCGGGCGGCACGATCTGGAACGTCTGCTTGCGCGCCTCCACTCGGGCGAGATCAACCTGCTCGTGGGCACGCAGATGATCGCCAAGGGCCACGACATTCACGGCGTCACGCTGGTGGGCGTGGTGGGCTGCGATCACGCGCTCTCCCTGCCCGATTTCCGCGCCGCCGAGCGAGTCTTCCAACTCATGACTCAAGTGAGCGGGCGCGCCGGCCGCGGCGCACTGCGCGGACGGGTCGTGGTGCAAACGTATTACCCCGGCCACTACGCCATTCTGGCCGCGACCGCGCACGATTACGCGGCCTTCGCCGAGCGCGAGCTCAAGTACCGGCGCTGGATGCACTATCCGCCCTTCGGCACGCTGGCCAACGTGCTGGTGCAGTCCGAAAAGTTGGAAGAGGCGGCGGGCTGGTCGGCGGTCTTAGGCAAATACTTCGTTCAGCACCAGAATGCCGGCGCCGTGCGCGTGCTGGGGCCGTGCACGGCGCCCATTGCGCGCATCAAGGGCGTGTACCGGTTTCATTTGATTTTGAAGGCGGCGTCGCGCAAGGCGCTCAACGCGGCGCTCAAGGGAATGCTGGACCATGCCGGCCAGGCGGGCGTGCCGCGGCGCAATCTGATTGTAGATGTGGACGCACTCCGGCTGATGTGAGGAAAGCAGTCAGTCAGCAAATCGCCGAGTGGACGCGCATTGCAGGAGATCTAGTGTTGACTCCCCTCACACTCAGAACAACGCAGTCATTTTGAAGGTGTGGCCTGTAGGGTGCGCTCGTGCAAAGCGCGCACCCATCGAGGTAAAGTCAATCTACATCTTATGATGCTTCTTGTGCTTCTTCGTCTTATGCTTCTTTCCCATATGGCTCGTGACCCCAAATTGTGGAGTTATCGCCGTGTATTGGGGCGTCACCGCAAATGCGCCAGTGGCTGCGAGCGCCAGGAACGAAAGGAGTGCTACCTTCTTCATTGTCACCTCAGGAAGGCGCCGGCCATTGGATTAGCGGTAGGGCTGCACGACCGGCGCGTAGATCGTTTGACGCTCAAACTCAAAATGAGTGAGCAGACTTTGCTCAATTCGCAATGATATTTTCTTCTGGCGAAAACTGCCCTAGTGCAAGAAATAGAACAGCGAGCCGTTGTAAAAGGGCGTGGGCGTGAAGGTGAGCAGGAGAATGACCAGCCCCACGAGGCCCAGCACCGCCCGGCCGCGGGACAATTCGGAATCGAGCGGAACTTTGGGGTGGCGCATGGCCGGAAGCAACAGAAGAGCCCCCCATAAAAACCAGCCCACCCAATAAACCACGCCGGCCAGAAACAGCGCGAAAGGCAGTCCGCGGGTGAAGATCTCGTGCAGGCGAGGGGAGATGGCGTAGAGAATATGTCCGCCGTCGAGCTGGCCGCCGGGAAGGAGGTTCAGCGAGGTGATGAACAGGCCGATCCAGCCCGCTACCAGAACCGGATGCGGTGTGCTCTGGTGGAAAGACGGAATCGCCGGATTCCAGCGCAGGAGCAGGGCGTGCACCATGCGGAGCGTGAGCGGCTCGCCGCCAAAGCGGACGATGCCGGGGGGCGCCTTGGGCGGAGCGAATGCGCTCAGCGAGAAGCCCACCGCCACGGCCGCCATTGAGGCAATATAGCCGGCTAGGGGACCGTAGATCCCCACGTCCATGAGCGCGTCGCGTGTGGGGATGCGGGAGCGGATCTGAATCACCGCGCCGACCGTGCCGCTCAGCGTGGGCGCGGGCAAAACCCAGGGCAGCGTGGCTCGGATGCGGTGGACGCAGCAGGCAATGTAGTGGCCGAACTCGTGAATCAGCAGAATGCCCAGCAGGGTAAGCGAGAAGGCGAAGCCGGAGACGAAGAGATGAGGGTGGCGCCAAAGCCAGCCCCAGGGCCACAGGTCGGAGTCGTGCGCTACCGGCGGCAGGCCTTCGATGAAGTTCTGCATGAAGCGGGCGCCGTCAGCGGTGGTGGTCGCTACGCTGGCGGTGAACAGTACTGCCGGCAGCCCATACTTGCGAAAGACTGGAGGCAACGGATTACTCGTTTCTCGACCTCCCTGCGCTGGCCCAGGCCTCGCAGGGGAGCGCGCACATACCTCAACCGTTCTGACGGACCGCACCGGCCATCTGCGCTTTCCACCCCGTGCGGAACCCGCTGCAATCATCGTCCAGCTCCTGTAGGAGCAAGCTCCAATTGCTGCCTGGCTCTTTCCTCAAGTAAAAGCCACACTGCACGGCGCTGAACAGGCCGCATACAGACTGGAAGGCCGCTCTAGGATTGAGAGGCACTGCCCGTGGCCAGTGTGTGCAGCTCCTTGCCCGGCTTGAAGCGCACGGCCTTGCCGGGAGCGATACTGACCTCAGTTCCGGTGCGGGGATTGCGGCCGATGCCGGTTTTGCGGGCGCGGACACTGAAGACGCCAAACCCGCGCAGCTCGATGCGCTCGCCGGCGGCCAGGGCCTCCTTGAGACCCTCGAAGACCGTATCCACTGCGGCCTCGGCCTTGGTGCGCGGCAAGCCGGTGCGTTCGACCACGTGATGAACGATGTCCTGTTTGATCAATGGAGTATCCTCAGGGGCGCGAATGGTATGGAACGTACTACGCCCTTCTGGGGTCATAGTACAGATTTTGCTGCGATTAGGAAACTACCCCGAGAGCGGCATGGTGAGAAATTTGCCCTACTGGGCGCGCTTCCAGCCCCAGGAAGGGCTCCAACCGCGCACCGCAGTGGCGGATTTGTCAATCGCATTAGCGTTGCGTAAGATGAATCTTCGAGTCGGAGCCGCGCGCGGCTCTTTCCCTTGAGACGCCCTTTATCTACCGCAGCAGCACAAGAGGAGACGCATGGCAATTCAAAGCGACCGGTGGATCCGGGAACAGGCCCTCAAGCATCGCATGATCGAGCCCTTCAGCGAAAAGCAGGTGGCCGCGGGAGTGATCTCGTATGGCCTTTCCTCCTACGGATACGACCTTAGAGTCTCCGACGAGTTTAAAATCTTTACCAATGTGAACAGCGCCATCATCGATCCGAAGGCCTTCGACGAGCGGTCCTTCGTCTCGGTGCAGGCAAAATCGGTGATTATTCCACCAAATTCCTTTGCATTGGCGCGTTCGGTTGAATATTTTCGTATTCCCAGAGATGTCCTGACGATCTGCGTTGGCAAGTCTACGTATGCGCGTTGCGGAATCATCGTGAACGTTACGCCCTTTGAGCCGGAGTGGGAGGGTTTTGTGACCCTCGAGATCTCCAATACCACGCCCTTGCCGGCCAAAATCTATGCTGACGAAGGACTGTGCCAGATTCTGTTCTTCCGCTCCGACGAGGCCTGCGAGATCAGCTATGCGGATCGCAAGGGCAAGTATCAGAAGCAGCAGGGAATTGTGCTTCCCAAACTCTAAGGAGCCCCAGGCGGGCGATCCCGGTGCGCAGGTAGGTTACCCTTGTTGTTTCCTTGGCGCCAGCAGAACGCTGCTTGCGCCGTATTGCCGACGGTTGTCTTTAGCGCTACGGGAGAGGCGCAATGTCCGCGAGCAGAATCGCCGAGCCTATTCGCATCGGATTGGTTGCGGACGAGCCCATTCGTCTGGCGGGGCTCAGCAGCATCTTTGACCAGCCGGCTCAGAAGGGCCAGCCGCGCCTCCTTCCAGTCAGTGGCGCCACCCAGGAACTGTTGGCCACCGGCGACCTCGAATACCTGGTCATCGATCTCCATGCCTCCTCCGGTATGGAAACCCTGGAGACCGTTCGCCGCGTCCGCCCGGATATTCGCCTCATCGTCATTGGGCCGGAGGGCGAGGACGAGCTGGTGATGAACGCAATCGTCGCTGGCGCCCGTGCCTATCTGGATTTGACCGCGGGCCCGGAGATGGTCCGCAAAGCCATCGAAGTCGTCACCTCCGGATCCATCTGGGCGCCGCGCCGCCTCCTTTCCCAGCTCATCGACAGGCTCCTGAAGTTCCCCGCCAGCAACGCCCTCACCGCCTCAGGCCGGCGGCTCACCGCCCGTGAGCGGCAGGTTTTGGAGCTGATCCTGACCGCTCGCTCGAATCGTGAAATCGCCGCCGAGTTGGGCATCGAGGAGCGCACCGTGAAGGCCTACGTCGGACGGCTGATGCGCAAGACCGGCGCCGATAACCGCATCAAACTCTCGATGTTTGCGCTCAGCCTCTCGCGGCTCTCTTCGTGCAGCCAAACCCAGAGCCCCAATGCGGATACCTAATCTCGCCCTATCTCATTACTAATTGGTACAACATTCGGTTACTAAGAGGCACTGCCCTTAAGTACTCTTGTGTGAGTCGGCCGCTTTCCACAATCCTCTTAACAGAAACAACGCAGATCTGGGGAAGGAGTTCCTAGGCGCAATCTCCGGATGGTGCCTAAGAACTCCTCTTTTTTCCTCGGCCTGCGGCCCCTTCAAGTTCCGGACTCCGGCAACAAAGCCCCTCTTGAATTCTCTCCCTCAGCCCTCCCTAACCGCGGTCGGCGCATCTCACCCCTCAAGGTGAGGAGTGGGCCGCGTTTGCCCCCTTCGCCGTGGCCTGTGTGCGATGGCCTTACCCCCGCTGCGGATTGGGCGGGCACATTTGGGATCTGCGGCCAGCGTGCCGCAACCGGCCACTGCGTCTCAAGCTAAGTTGCGGCTCGGCCAGGGCTCCCAGGATTGGAGAATGGCTCCCGATACGATAGGCTGTTTCAGGTAGATGATAAAGCGCAACCGCGATTTCTCGTGAAGCGGCCGGATACCGTATTTCCCCAACCCCTCAAAGAACGCCCGCGCCGCATGCGGCCGCGGAGCGGAAAGGACACGGACAATGAAGAAGACTCTGGCTTTAATCTGCTGTTTGATGCTTACTTGTGCGGGCACGGCCTTTGCAGCGCCT
>JAKABE010000215.1 GCA_021801945.1 Acidobacteriota bacterium | reverse complement strand
TACTAGACTAGCAGTGGCCCGTGAACGCTCGACAAGGCGCTTGACCGGGCGGAGAGGTTTCGGCAAAAGATGCGCTTCTGCGGGATTTTAGCCGCGGCGGTTCTGCTGGCGGCGCCAGCGACAGGCTTGGCCGCTCACTGTACTTCTCAAGCTGAGCTGTCATCAGTCGACCGGATGGCGCTGGCTGCTGCAGGCCAGCAGTTGACGCAGGCCGTGATCACTGAGGATCTAGCCACCTTGAGAGCCGGCCTACTCCCCTCCGAGGCGTCGGCTTGGGGCACAATCAGCGCCTTGGTGGACCAGGAACAGCCGCTCATGCGCGGCGGTCACGCGCAGATTCGCAATGTCTATCTGTTGGACGCCAGCGACCAGACAGCACCCGCCGATACCCAATTTTATTGCTCCAACGCCAGCGGCTCGCTGACCGTGACCATCTTCATGCGCGCGCTGCCGCCGGGCCGTTACGCGGTAATCCTGGCAGACGCAGCGGGCGCGCCGATGGGCGGACAATTGGGATTGGTTCTGGCCTGGGACAGTGCAGACACCGCCTGGAAGCTGGCCGGCCTGAGCATTCACCAGGGCATCTTCGACGGCCATGACGGCGTCTGGTACTGGGAGCGGGCCCGCGCGTTGATCAGCGAAGATCCGTGGAGCGCCTGGTACTGCTACGATTTGGCGCGATACATGCTTTTGCCGGTGGATTATCTCACCTCGCCCAATCTCCAAACGCTGCGCGAGGAGCAGATGCGGATCATTCCCTCGCCGCCGAGCCAAATGCCGCTTTCGATTCCGGACGGCGCCCGCACCTGGAAGATCGAGGCGATTGGGATCGATGTCTCCCTTCATGAGCCGGATCTGGACGTGGTCTATCAGTCCGCGGGCGTCACCGATCCGGCCGCGCTGCATACCGAGGCCCTGGCCGTGCTCAGCGCCTTCCTCAGGGCGAGGCCTGGGATAAGAAGCAACTTCCACGGCCTGTGGGCTATTGCGGATACGAAGGGGAAGCGGACGGCGATCATCGAACTGCCCATGAACCAGATTCCGTAGGGGCAGGGAAGAGAACGGGGAGCTATCCAGGCCAACGGAAAATCGACGAACAATTGAGAACGAGAAAGGCGGCAATAGTGGCGGGAATCATCGATTTGCGTTCCGATACAGTCACGCGTCCCACGCCCGAGATGCGGGCAGCTATGGCTGCGGCTGAGGTGGGCGACGATGTGTACGGCGAGGATCCCACCGTCAACCTCCTGGAGCGGCGCGCGGCCGGGGTCTTTGGACGTGAAGCGGGCCTGTTCGTTCCCACCGGTACCATGGGGAACCAGATCGCCATCCGCCTGCACACCCAGCCCGGTCAGGAGGTGATCGCCGAGTCGCGCTCGCACGTTCTCGACTTCGAGATGGCAATGTCCGCGGTCTTCTCAGGCTGCCTCATTCGCCCCGTTGGCACTGCCAGCGGAATTCTCAATTGGAAGGACATCGAGCCGGCGATCCGTGGCGTCAGCACACATCACGCCGCCACCGGATTGATCGAGATTGAAAACTCCGCCAACCTCGCCGGCGGGCGGGTCTACAACCTTCAGGTTCTGGAGGAGATCTGGAACGGCGCGAAACAGCGCAAGCTCCCGGTACATTGCGATGGCGCGCGCATCTTCAACGCGGCCACTGCGCTGGGGGTGGACGTGAAGACGTTGACGCGCGGCTTCGACTCCATCATGTTCTGTCTGTCGAAGGGTTTGGGCGCTCCTGTGGGGTCGATGCTCGTGGGATCGGAAGAGACGATTGCGCGCGGACGTATCTTCCGCAAGGCGCTGGGTGGTGGCATGAGGCAGGTGGGCGTGCTGGCTGCGGCCGGGCTCATCGCGCTCGAGCAGGGGCCTGCAAGGCTGCATGAGGATCACGCTAACGCGCGGCTGCTGGCCGAGGCGCTGGCGCATCTGCCTGGCGTCACAATCGCGCTCAAGACCGTCGAGACCAACATCGTGATCTTCCGCCTGACCGGAGGGATGCGCGCCGAGGATTTGGTCGCGCGGCTGCGGGTGCGTGGGGTGCTGGCCGGAGCGGTGGCACCGGATGCCGTGCGGCTGGTGACGCACCGCGACGTGGACCGCGAGGCTTGCGTCGCCGCGGCCGAGGCGCTGACCGAGGAGATTAATGCGGGGAGCGAAATTTCGGTGGCGTAAAATCCAAAAGCCCAATCTCCCCGCCGGGAGATTGGGCTTTCCTGCGTTGCCGCCGATCGCTTAGAACAGATTCCACAGCGACTGGTTGTAGACGGCGTGGTGGAACTGCACCTCGGAGGTCTTTACGATGGTGCCCAGTTCGCGCGGCGACCGGTTGGCGGCGGCTTCCTTCAGATCGGCGTAGCGGCCCTGTACGTCAGCGCCGAGAATCTGCCCAACCCACTTTGAGGCTTTAAAGTCCTGGATGGCCTTTTGGATGTTGTCCGGCAGGTAGTTGCCGCCAGAGCGCAAATTCTTGGCCTTAGAGATATCGCCTTCGATGCCGGTCCTGAAGATGCCGTAGAGCGTCAGGTAGGGATTTGCGTCCGGTGCTACGGCGCGCACCTCCGTGCGCATGGAACGGTGATTGCCGATGGGCACGCGGATCATGGCGCCGCGGTCCACCGCTGAGGCGCGAATCTGGTTGGGCGCTTCGAAGTGCGGATCCAGGCGCCGGTAGGCGTTCACGCTGGAGTTGAAGATAAGGCAGAGATCGAGCGCATGGGTCAGTATCCGGTCAAGGAAATCCCAGCCGAACTTCGACAGTTGCTCTTCACCCTTCTCGTCCCAGAAGAGGTTGGTTTTCCCTTCGGAGACCGAGACGTTGGTGTGCATGCCGCTGCCGTTTACGCCCACGATGGGCTTGGGCAGGAAGCTGGCCGTATACCCCATGTTATTGGCGATCTGCCGGCAGAGCAGCTTGTAGAGTTGAATCTGGTCGGCGGCGGCCACCGCTTCGGCGTAGCTGAAATTGATCTCGAATTGGCTGGGCGCGACTTCGGGGTGGTCCTTCTCGTTCTGGAAACCCATTGCCCGCTGCACTTCCGCGGCGGTGTCAATGAACTGGCGCAGAGGATCGAGAGGAAGAACGTGATAGTAGCCGCCGCTGTTGATGAACTCGAACTTGCCGGTCTCGTGGTAGCAGCGCTCCGCATCCCTGCCTGCGAATAGGAAGCCCTCGATCTCGGCGGAGGCGTTCAGAGTGTAGTTCTTGTCCTTGAAAAGCCTGTTGGCGTAGTCCTTCAGCACGCCGCGTATGTCACCCGAGTACTGCGATCCATCCTTGTCGATTACGTTCCCGAAGACGAGAATTTTGCCGTTGCCGAAGACGTCGGCAGGCACCCAATAGAAGGCGCTCCAGTCAATGCCCAGGCGCAGGTCGCTCTCCTTCTGGGCCGTGAAGCCACGGATCGATGAGCCGTCGAAGGTCAGATTTTCGTACGAACCCAGCAGGAACTTCTTGTCGTAGTCCAGCAAGTGCAGCCGTCCTTCCAGGTCCGAAAACAGCACGGTGACGGCCTTGATCCGCTTTTCGTCGGTCAGGTACTTTAGCCGCTTTTCGCGAATTTCATCGAGCGGCACGCGCTGCGTGCGGTCGGCCTTGGCCTGCAGGTTGAGCTCTTCCAACTCTTCGTAGGACAGAGCAAGGAAATTGCGATACTCGGTGGACATAGATCTCCTTTTTCGGGGCTCTAAAAATGTTGGAACATTCACGAGAAGTCTAGAAGCCGGGGCATAAAGATCCCATGAAGATTTAGCCGGGAGACGCCTCCAGGCGTTGACTTACCCATGTCGGGTAATGAGCACCATTAGCAACAGGATAACAACCGGAATTAGGGCCAGGGCTGTGTAAAACAGCAATTTACGTGGAAGATGAGCCCTGCGCTTCCGCCAGTCTCGGAGCTCGCCTCGCCCGGCTACGCCCACCTCCTCCACATGCTGGATGTCCCAGAGAAAGTCGTGGGCCGAGCCGTACCGGTTTTTCGGTTCTCTTTCCAAAGCCCGGTACAGAATTTCCTGCAGTTGAGGAGAGATCTCCGGGTTGGCCACGCTCGGTGGCAGCGGGTGGTTCAAAAGCCGGTCGTTCATCACCGCTAGTGCCGATGGCCCGGAAAAAGGCAGCTTGCCGGTGAGCATCTCATAGAGAATGACCCCAACTGCATAGATGTCGGAGCGCCCGTCGCCGCGCTTGCCCTTCACCTGCTCTGGAGCGATGTAGTCCGGCGTCCCCAACGTAGCGGTAAAGTTCGCATAGGTGAGGCGGCGCGCGGCGCTGTCGCTGGCAATGCCGAAGTCAATGAGTTTGATGTTGTCGTGGTCATCCACCATGATGTTCTCGGGTTTGAGGTCGCGGTGGACTACGCCGTTGGCGTGAATGTATTCGAGAGCGCTGAGAATCCCCGCCGCGATGCGGAGCGCACGCTCCTGTGGCATCTTGCCTTCATTCAAGATGCGTCGAAGCAGGCGGCCTTCGCACCACTCCGTCACCATATATATGCGCGAGCGCTCTTCGCCGCCATAGACGCGCATGACATTGGGGTGACGCAGCCGTTCCCCAATTGCCGCCTCGCGCTTAAAACGATCGAAAAAGATCGGATCGGCTTCCATGTCGGGGTGGGGAATCTTGAGGGCCACGGTGCGATGGTCGCGCAGGTCGGTGGCGCGAAAAATCGATGCCATCCCGCTCCGCGCCACCGGTTCCTCAATGCGATAGGAATCGATTTGCGAACCGGCCTCTAACTCGTCGTACAGACCCATCATCCGGCCAACTCTCTATTCTTACTTTAGCTGGAAACAGTCGCTCATTGGTAAGGATTTCGTAAGTCCTTTGGACGGCACAAAAGTCCTTCAGGAAGCTCGCCCGTAGGGACGCCCGCGAGGCATGCTTACCCGCTCAACAGAGCAGATACGAATAACTTGCGCGGTGGTATTGTCGCCGCCGTCCATCTCCACCGCGCGCGCAACCAACTCGCGGGCCAACTCCTCGGCGCTCTTTTTCTGCGAGACGATGGAGGCAATTTCGCCGTCGCTCATCTCGTCATGCAGGCCGTCGGTGCATAGAACCAGAACGTCGCCGGGCTGTAGGATGAGAACCGTGGTTTCGGGCGAGACAAACATCTCCGGACCGAGGGAGCGAAGAAGCATATGACGCGCATCGGACTCCGCCATCTCCGCAGCCTGGATGAGGCCCATCTTCAGTTGCGCGTTGACCAGGGTGTGATCCTGGGTCACCTGCCGCGCGCTGCTTCCGCGTACTAGGTAGCACCGGGAGTCTCCAACATGCGAAATGACCGCTCGGTCGTCGCGCAGCGCGCAAACTACCAGAGTGGTAGCCATCTTCTTGCCCCCATCGCCAGGGTCCAGCGCGCATTCATGAACGGCAGCGTTCGCGCGTTGGACAAGACGCGGAACAAGGCTTCGAAGCGTGGTGCCCGGCGGCGCCTTGGCGAATTCCTTGGTGACAACCGAGATGGCGGTAGAAGAAGCGACCTCGCCCCAATCGAGCCCCCCCACTCCGTCGGCAACCGCAAAGAGGTAGCCGAGGATGCGGGCCTGGTGCAGCGAAGCTGGGACAAAGAATCCCATCGCGTCCTCATTGTTGGTGCGTACTTTCCCGAGATCGCTAGCTTGGCCGAACTGTACATCGAGCATGTGTGCCGCCGCAGGAACTATTTCGTAACCTCGTCACGCAAAATGTTCCCAGTCAGGAAAAGGAAAGCTGCATTTGAAAATCGAATTGGGTGAGTCTCCTCTCCCGGCTCTCACAACAAATCCGAAGAGGAGATCACCCAGGATCGAAAGCTGCGTTGCAAGCGGACTACAGAGCCGGCTGTTTCGCGGCCAAAAGTACCGACCTACCTTTTACTTTGGAAGATCGGATAAAGTACACGGCTCCGTAGAGACCCCAGATGGCAGAAATGCCCAAAGCTGTCAGCGGCTCCATCTTGGTGCCAAGGTTGAAGAACGGCCCAATTATGTAGAAGGCCATGCAAGTGAGGTTAGCGAGAAGGCCGAATCCAGGAATGAGGTAGTGCATGAGAATTCTTTTGTCATGCCGCTCGGAGTAGGCGATGATGCACAGCAGGCAACTCAACCCG
>JAKABE010000214.1 GCA_021801945.1 Acidobacteriota bacterium | reverse complement strand
TAGAGCCGGCGTAAGTGGTGGGCACCGACATCCTCTTCGGGTTTACCGTTTCGCTCATCGGCAGCAGTGCGCACTGGTTCTCGCTCGTCACTGATCCCGGCCTTTTCTTGCAACTCATCACTGGAGGCATTGTCGGGGCTACTTGCGGAATTCTTCTCAGCGCGCGTGTACCGCGCCGGCCACTGCGGTTCGCTCTCTGGCTCTGGCTGCTGATTCTTGGAGGCCAGTTCCTCTTCAACAGCTATCACGTTTGAGCGGCCACGCACTGACGAGCGTCATGGCGCCCGGCGTAAGCCGCACTCCGGATCTGCCTGGGCGGTCTTTCCGTTTAGTACGAAGCACGAGATACCGTTGACTTCGGTCAGGTAGGTCCGCACCTGATTCGCTTCGAGCTCGTCCAGCACCTCCTCCCGCGGATGGCCGTAGCGGTTGCGAAGTCCGCAAGAGATGACGGCCCAGCGTGGGTCTACCCGGGCCAGGAACGCAGGCCGCGAGGACGTGATGCTGCCGTGATGGGCTACTTTGAGGAGCGTGCTCCGGAGGCCTCGCTCTGCAAGCATGTCCTGCTCGATGGGCGCTTCGGCGTCACCCTCGAGGAGCACGGAGGTTGCGCCGTAGGCTACGTGCAGCACCATCGAATCATCGTTCGCCGGCTCGAGACCTGGCTGGTAGCTGCGGAAGGGCGCGAGAACATGAACCTGAGTGCGGCCAAACCGGAAGGCATCGCCAGCACGGAGGTTGCGGAGCCGGATATGGAGATCGGCGGCTTCCGCCAGAAGCGCATTGTAAGCCGGAATGCGTGGATTTTTGCCTACCCATAATTCATCGGGATGGAAGTTACGCAAGATAGCGGGCAGGCCACCCATGTGGTCGGAGTGGGCGTGGGAAAGCGCCACCGCATCGAGATGACGAATGCCGCGAGACCAAAGCGCCGGCGAAACCACCTCCTCACCGATATCGAAGTTCTGTGGAGCATAACGCGGACCGCCGCCGAAGCCGCCACCATCGACGAGCAAGGTTTTGCCGCCGGGCGTGATGAGCAGCAGCGAGTCGCCCTGGCCCACGTCAATAGCCGCAACGAGCAAGTCGCCGCGTGGATGCTCGACGGGGCGCGGCGCGACCGCGGCCAGCGCAGCCAGGAGCAGCACGACCCAGGCAAGGCGGCCAGGCCAGCGGACCCTGCCGGCCAATCTCCCGTGAGCCAGCACCATGGCTGCTGCCAGCAGAGCGCAGAAGGCCACTGACTGCCAAAGAAGCGGACTGGGAATGCGGAAATCTCCAAGCGCCATGGAGCCGAAAAGGTGCACCAAGCCGACTCCCAAGTGAAATACAAGGGCGACAATCATGGCTGGAATCGCGGCCGCAGAGGGCCACACAATCAGCGCCAGCAGCATGAGCAGCGCGGCCGGCATGAGCACGGAAAGCAGCGGCAAGATCAGGAGATTCACCGGCAAAGCGAAGATCGTGATGCGATGGAAATAGACGGCCATGGGCAAGGTCATGGCCAGTTCCACCACACAGGAGACCACGACCAACTCGATCAACCGGAGTACAAAACGTACGAGCCAGGGAAAAAGACGCCAAGCAACAAAGCGGTTTGCCGCGGTTTGCAGCCGCTGGGCAATCATCCGCATCTCCACGCGGAACTGCGCCAACTTTGGCGCGAGCTTTACGTCCATGGCGATGATGCGCAGGTCACGCATGGCGGCTAGGTAAGGATGCACGGTGGCCTGAAGCAGCGGAGCGGCGATGCCGGCGATGGCGACGACCGCCAACAGCGTCATCTGCAGGCTGGCGTCGAGCAGGCTGCGCGGACTCAGGGCCAGGAGGCACAGTGCGGCAAAGCCGATGGTGTTCATGGGGCTGCGCTCGCGATAGACCAGCCGGCCCAGCAGATATAGGGTGATCATCAACAGCGAGCGCCGCACCGGCGTAGCGAAGCCGGTAAAAAGCGCGTAGGCAAAGGACGCGAAGATGGTGAGGAAGGTAGCCGGCGCACGCGGCAGGCGCAGGCGCCGCGTGATCCAGAAGACGCATCCGGCGAGGATGGCGAGGTGCAGACCGGAGACCACTAGCATGTGAAAGGAACCGGTGCGCTCAAAGCCCACACGCAGCTCGTGAGTCAGATAGGTGCGGTCGCCAGCCACCATGGCGGACAGCATGATGGCGTCGTCCGGAGTGAGACGCAGAGCGGGAGGCAGGCGGCGCATGGCTGCGGGCAGGGCCAGCAGACGGGCGGTGGTGGCATGCTGCCAGCCGCTCACGCGGCAGGAGAGCGATGCGCCCGGCGCGAATAGCCACCACAGCTGAAAGCCGCGGTTCGGAACCTCCGCTGAGGGCAGGCGCTCGACGTCCGTGATTTTTACCGAGGATGTGGAAGTGATCCCTTGGCCGAGCAGATAGTCCGCGCGGCTCCAGACGCCAGGATCGTGATAGATCTCCGGCGGCAGCAGGCGGACCACAGCGCGGATGCGCTCGCCGCAGCGAAAGGACTGAGGCGAGCTGCCCATCGGCCAGCGCACGGTGATCCGCACGCCGCCCGCGGCGGGAACCTGCGCGTCCTCAGTGTCGGTGACCTTCTCAATGCTGGAAACGCGAACATCGATGCTCTGCGAAGGGGCCGAGGGTGAAGGCGCATCGAGGTTCTGCTCGGCCTCCGTGCGCACCGGGCCGGCGTTCACGACGGTTCCCTCTACGGTGCGGAGAAGGCCGTCGGAAAACTTGGCCAGAGCCGGCGCGGGCGCTGGTTGCGGCTGCATCTCCGCGCACCATGCGCCCAGAAGCAGCCACAAGACGCCGAGTGGCAGCCAGGCAATGCGCTGCGCGTGAAACGCGGCAACGCAACACAGAACGGCAACCGGAGCGAGAGCGATGAGTGTGAGACTGGGTCGCGGCCAGAGCCAGTGCGCGGCAACAATGCCCAGCGCAAAGAGCCACGCTGCATGAAACAGGGGCACGGAGCTTAATCCAGCGCCTGGCCGAACGGAGACGGCAGGGCCCTGGGCGTTCTGCTCAAAGTTGGGTGCGCCAGACTGCATCGCGCCTGAATCGACAAAGGATTGATGCGGTCAAGCTTAACAGGAACGGCACAATTCGGCCACTGTTTCCAGATGGAAGGTATGCGGAAAGAGGTCGGCGAGAGCAAGTCTTTTAATCGCGTAGCCAGCGCCGGCCAGCGCGCGCAGATCGCGGGCCAAAGTAGCCGGATCGCAGGAGACATAGACTAGCGCGGGCGCGGCGATCGCGCCGAGCAGCTTGCACGCCTCCGCGCCCAGGCCGGTGCGCGGCGGGTCGGCGACGATCAGATCGGGGCGCTCGCCTGCGTGGGCGCGGCGCAGGAAATCGATCGTTGTGGCTTTCACTGCAGTCGCATGCGTGCCGCTGAGATTGTGCTCGAGAGCCGTGGCGGTAGCGGGCGCGGACTCGACCGCTACGACACGCTCGAAGCCCTCCGCAAGCCGCCGCGCGAACAGTCCCACTCCGGCGAAGAGATCCCACGCCAGCGTGCCGCTGCGTCCTGCGGTCACGCGCTCAACGAGCGCATCCACCAGCCAGCGGTTCACCTGGAAAAATGCGCCGTGATCCACACGGTAATCAGAGCCGGCGGCGCGGTAGGTGAGGGAAGTTGCGCCCCACTGCGCAATGGTGCGCGGCGGTTGGCCTGGTTGCCCCGCAGCCACAAGCTCCGCTCCTTTCAGCACAGGAATCCGTTCCGAAAGCGTCCGGGCAAAATCCTGAAACGCGCCCTTCGCAGCTCTGGCGGTGAAGACGCTCACCAACAGCGCAGTCTCGGTGGCATCGCAGAAGAACGAAATCTCCGTGGCTCGCTGGACGAATGACAATTGGCGCAAAACCTCGCCGGCGGCGTGCGCGGTGCGCACCAGCAGCGGCGCGGCGATGGGGCACTCGGCGATGGGAATCACGGCGTGGGAGCGGCGGCCGCGGTAACCGAGATCTCCCGCCGCGTCAAAGGCGAGGCGAATGCGATTGCGGTAGGCCCACGGATCCGCGCTCAACACCGCCATCTTCTCGGGCACACGCACGCCGCCGCGCTCGAGCGTTTCGCGCAGAATGGCTTGCTGAAAGCGGAGCTGCGCCGCGTACTCCGCGTGCTGATAGTGACAGCCGCCGCAAACGCCGAAGTGGCGGCAGGCGGGCGCGACCCGCTCCGGCGCGGGCGTGACAATCTCCTCCACCTCTGCGGTTGCATAACCGCGCTTGTCTTCGACGATGCGCACACGCGCCTGCTCGCCGGGCAATGTAAGCGGCACAAAGACCGCCTTACCTTCCGCACGCGCCAGAAATGCGCCGCCGTAAATGGGCTTTTCAATTTCGACTGTCTTCTCGATCTGCGCCAGGAGCGGCTTGTCAGCGTATGCCGAGGGCTCAGCCCTCTTCTGCTTTGCCCTGCCAGGATTGCTCCGTTTCTCTTTTCCTGTGCGTTTCGTCATTGCTGGCTCATATAAAAGAGGCTGAGGCGCGGCAGGTTGTAGTGCACCAGGAGCTGCTTCTGCACAAACTGGTGCTCCACATGGCGCAGTTGCACGGCGCCCATGCGGCTCCGGTAGGGCGCCAGCTCGCGGGCGGCGTGCTCCTTCAGGCCCACTAAAAGCTCCTCGGGCGCGGCGGCGGTGAGGGCGGCGAATAGCTTCTCTTCCAGCACGATGAGCGAGCGCTCCAAGGCCTCGATATCGGCTGGCTTATCTCCTTCGGTACTGCGCGCTTCGCAGGCCAGCTCGCGCAAGCGGCTGGCAGTTGCCGCGCAAGCTTCGGGAGCAACGGTGGCGGCGTCCAGCGCGGCGGCGGCGGTCTCAAGGTGCGCGGCCACGCGCTCGTGCTCAAAGCCCGACTCGCGCGCGGGAGCTTCTGCGGAGGCCGTACCGGCCGAGGCTTCCTTCAGCTCCATGGCGGCGTCCATTACCGCTTGCGCGCACCACGCCAGGCCGTTGATGCGCCTCATGCGGCCGCGCTTCTGCCGCGCCTCGTACTTGTCGAAGGCCGCGTCGATGCCGCGCAGCACAGCTTCCAGCGGTATGCCCGCCTCGCGCCAGGTCTCGATCAGCGCCCAGTCGAGCGTGGAGAGCAATAGAATCGATCCGCGCCGTTGCTGGAAGCGATCCTCAATCTCGGTGAAGTAATTAAAGTAGTTGCGCATCGCGGCGCCTCACGAAAGAACCGGCGATGCTGTGTAGCGGCCGGAGCGGCTCAAGACTGCTGCTCCTTGCCGCGGCGCTCCGCACCGGCTTGAGCGCTTTCGCTCCCTGAAGCTGCGTCTCCGGCTTGGCGGTCGTGTGCGCGCCCGCGTGGGTGCGCGGCGCGGTTGCGCTCGAAGAGGATGCGCAAGCCGTCGAGGGTGAGCAGGTCGTCGATCTCCTTGATGTAGCGCGAGTCGCCGGCCACCATCCGCGCCAGGCCGCCGGTGGCGACGATGCGCGGCTGCTGGCCCGGCTCAGTCTCGTTCATCTCGGCAAGAATGCGCTCCAGAATGCCGTCCACGAGGCCGATATAGCCGAAGTAAAGTCCGCTCTGCAGGTGGGTGACGGTGTTGGTGCCGATGACCTTGGCGGGGCGCTTGATGTCCACGCGGCTGAGCCGCGCGGCGCGCGCGAAGAGCGCATCGGCGCTGAGGCCCAGGCCGGGCGCAATGGCCCCGCCCAGGTACTCGCCGCGCGGCGAGATGACCTCAAACTTGGTGGCCGTGCCGAAGTCCACCACGATGCATGGGCCGCCGTAGCGCTCATAGGCAGCCACGGCGTCGGCCAGCCGGTCGGCGCCCAGCTCAGTGGGATTGTCGATGAGCATCTTCATGCCCGTCTTGATGCCCGGCTCAACGAACATCGGCTGCACGTGAAAGTAGTTTTCACACATCTGGCGCAGCGTGGACTCGACCGGCGGCACCACCGAAGCGATGATGATGTGATGCACCTGGCTGGGTGACAGGCCGTTCATCTCGAAGAGCTTGACAAAGAAGACGCCGTACTCGTCGACGGTCTGGGCGCGATGAGTGGTGACGCGCCAGTGTGCGACCAGCTCGGGCGTGTCACGGTCGAGGCGATAGACGCCCAGCGTCGTATTGGTGTTGCCGACATCAAGAGCAAGCAACATAGAAAAGCAGCTCCCAGCTTTCAGCCATCAGCTCTCAGCCTGTTCGTG
>JAKABE010000213.1 GCA_021801945.1 Acidobacteriota bacterium | reverse complement strand
CACCGTCTGCACCAGGTTGGGAATGAGGTCGGCGCGCCGCTCCATCTGCACATCCACCTCTGACCACGCCGCTTTCACATCCTGATCCTTGGCCACCATCTGATTGCGCGCGCTCACATAGCTCGCCACCACCATCAGGGCCGCCAAGAACAGCACGCCCACCACTCCCAGTGTTATGAGAAGTCCACGACCCATACAGTACTTTTTCTCCTCCAGTCTCCGCTTCGCGGAAACCCCAATCAAAGCTTGGCGTTCACCCCTCGGCGCTAGACCTCAGCGCCTTTGAAGTTGCATCGACAATCTGTCCAATTCATTTCCCGCGCCGCAACCCGGCCGAGAAATCCGTTTTTTGGCCCAACACGAACTGCCCTACCACTGTCCGCCGGCGCCACCGCCGCCAAACCCATCGCCCATGCCGCCGAAGCCGGAAAAACCATCGCCGCCCCCACCACCGCCGCCAAAACCGCCACCGCCGAATCCTCCGCCCATCCACGGCCCTGCGCCCCATCCGCCGAAGAACAATCCCCAGCCCAGCAGCATCCGCAGCAGCGAAAACCCTCCAAAGAAGCCCAGAAAGAGGATCAGCAGAATGATGTTTTCAAGCCCCGAGCTGTGCGGCTGGATCGGCTGGCTCACCGGCGGCGGAGCGTTCTCGTTGAAGGTCACATGGTAATTGGTGGCGATCACCTGTGCGATCTGACCCACTCCTAACAGAACGGCGCTGTCGTAGTCGCCGGCCTTCAGGTACGGCACCATCGCCCGGCCAATGTCGCCCACCTTGCCGTCGGGCAGAATGCCTTCCAGCCCGTATCCTGTCTCGATCCGGTACTTGTGGTCGTGGATCGCCAGCAGGACCATCGCGTAGCGGTTCTTGCCCTTGTTGCCCATCTTCCAGTGGTCTTCAAGATCGTCCGCGTAGTCGGCCGCATCATCCCCGTCCAGCGAATTCACGGTCACCACGGCGATCAGCGCATGGGCCGTGGAGTGATCAAGCTGGGAGCAGATCGAATCCAGCCGCGCCGTGGTCTCCGGCGACAGCACGTGCGCAAAGTCGCTCACGTAATCGGTGGGTTGAGGCAGGCTTTTGACACTCTGGGCGCGGATTGGAAGTGCCAAGAGTGCAAAGAGGGCCGCCAGCAAAGGCGGAAAAGCGAACACACGTACACGGTGGAGAAATTTCATTCCGTTCCAATTGTACGCGGGCAGTCCCTGACAAGTTCCCTCTCCCACAGGCAATACACTGAGAGAACCATGAGCCAGGATCAGACTCCTTCACCTCCCGTTGCCTGCAAACGCCATGCCGAAACTCACCTACACAGCGTTGTTCTCACCGACGACTATGCATGGCTGCGCGACAAGGAAAATCCTGAGGTTGCCGCTTACCTCGAAGCCGAGAATGCCTACGCCGAAGCGGACATGGCACCGCTGGCCGGCCTGCGCGAACAGCTTTACAACGAGATGCTCGGCCACATCAAACAAACCGATATCTCCGTTCCCTACCGCGACGGCGCCTGGTGGTATTACACACGCACCGAGGAGGGCCTCCAGTACGCGATCCACTGCCGCAAGCCCGCCGCGGCGGACAAGGCTAGCTCGCCCGGCACTTTCAACGCCGATGCTCCGGAAGAAGTCCTCCTCGACGGCAACCTTCTCGCCCAAGGCCATCCGTTTTTCGCCATCGGCGACACCGACATTACTGACGACGGCCGCTGGCTCGCCTACACCACTGACACTAGGGGCTTCCGGCAATACACCCTGCACATCAAGGATCTCGTCACCGGTGAAACCCTCCCCGGCGAGGTCGAGCGCGTCGGCTCGGTGGTCTGGGCCGCGGACAACAAGACTCTGCATTACACCGTTGAGGACGAGCAGCAGAAGCGCCAGTACCAACTCTGGCGGCACGCACTGGGCGCGCCGCACTCTGAGGACGTCTTGGTCTATCAGGACGACGACGAGCGCTTCAACCTGGCTGTTGGCCGCACCCGCGACGGCCGTTTCATCCTCCTCGAATCGTCCAGCCACATCACCACCGAATCCTGGGTTCTGCCTGCCGATCAGCCTACCGCCAGCTTCACCCTCATCGCCCCGCGCGAGGACGAGCACGAGTACGCCATCGACCACCGCAACGGCCTCTGGTTCATCCGCACCAACGACCGCGGCCGGAACTTCCGCCTGGTCACTGCGCCCGTTGCGACGCCGGGACGCGAGCACTGGTCCGAGCTGATTCCGCACCGCGACGCCATCATGCTCGAAGACGTGGATCTTTTCGCCGGCTTCTTCATGGCCTGCGAGCGCGAGGACGGGCTTCCGCGCCTGCGCTTGTGGCGTTTCTCCGGCGATGGCCCCCAGGCCGCGCAGGCAGGCGAGATCGCCTTCCCCGAGCCTGCCTACGACGCTCATCCCCACATCAATCGCATCTTCGAGACCACTGCTTTCCGCTATGCCTACCAGTCCCTGGTCACGCCCAGCTCGGTCTACGAGTACGACGTCGCGTCCGGCGCCTCCACGCTGCTCAAGCAGGTTGAGATTCCAGGTGGTTTCGATCGCGCGCTCTACGCCAGTGAGCGCATTCACATTACCGCGGCCGCCGGCGACGGGGCCAATGCCGCAGGCAGCGTCGAGGTTCCGGTCTCGATTGTGTATCGCAAAGACAAGCGCGAGCCTGGCCGCAATCCTCTCTACGTCTATGGCTACGGCTCCTACGGCTACTCGCTGCCCCTGGGCTTCAATTCCAACCGGCTGAGCCTGCTCGACCGCGGCGTGGTGATGGCCTATGCCCACATTCGCGGCGGCGGCGATCTGGGCAAGCCCTGGCACGACGCCGGCAAAATGCTCTTGAAGCGCAACACCTTCACCGACTTCGTGGCCTGCGCGGTACAGCTCACCGCCGCGGGCTACGGTGACCCGGCGCGCGTGGCTATCGAGGGCGGCTCAGCCGGCGGCTTGCTGATGGGCGCCGTCGTCAATCTGCGCCCCGATCTCTTCCGTGCCGTCGTCTCCCATGTGCCCTTTGTGGACGTGATGAACACCATGTTCGACGCCTCGCTTCCACTCACCGTCCCCGAGTACGAGGAGTGGGGCGACCCCAACCAGGAAGAATATTTCCGTTACATGCTCAGTTACTCGCCTTACGACAACTTGAAGCCGGGGAATTACCCGGCCATGCTGGTGAAGACTTCGCTCCACGACAGCCAGGTGATGTACTGGGAACCGGCCAAGTACGTCGCCAAGCTGCGCACGCTCAAGACTGATCGGAATCCACTGCTGCTGGTGACGAATATGCAGGCGGGACATGGCGGGGCGAGCGGCCGCTACGACTATCTCAAGGAGATTGCGCTGGACTACGCGTTTCTGCTGCGGGAGCTGGGAATGGTGTAACGCGCGCCGCCGCTCCGGTCGCGATTTTGCCGCCCCGGGTGAGCGCAGTTCCGGGCCTACCCGTCTATGCTCCCTTCAACTCCGCCAGCGTCTTCTCCAGGCTTGCCGCGTCTTCCACGTTCAGCGCTTTTAAGCCCGGATCGATCTGCTTGAGCAACCCACAGAGCACCTTGCCCGGCCCCACCTCGACGAAGACCTCCGCGCCCGCGCTCTTCAGCGCCTGCACGCAGTCCACCCAGCGCACCGCGCCGGTCACCTGACGCACCAGCACATCGCGCGTGGCGTTCGCCGTCGTCACCAGCCCTCCGGTCACGTTCGCCGCCACCGGAATCCGCGAATCGCTCATTGTGAGGCCGGCGAGCACGCGCGCCAGTTCTTCCTGTGCGGGCTGCATCAGCGCGCAATGAAAAGGCGCGCTTACGGGCAGCATTACGGCGCGCCGCGCGCCCTTGGCCTTGCACAGCGCCGACGCTCTTTCCACCGCCGCCGCGGCGCCCGAGATCACGGTCTGCGATGGCGAGTTCAGGTTTGCAGCCTGCACGGTAAGCCCGGTTTCACGGGCCGATTCCTCACAGGCCGCGGCCACCTGCGCCGCATCCAGCGCCAGCACGGCGGCCATCGCGCCCTGCCCTGCCGGAACCGCCTGCTGCATGGCCCGCCCGCGCGCCTTCACCGCGCGCACCGCATCGGCAAAGCTGAGCGTTCCCGCTACCACATGGGCGCTCCACTCGCCCAGCGAGTGCCCCGCGGCCAGCACTGGTTGAACGCCGTGCTCTGCCAGCACCCGCGCCGCCGCCACGCTCGCCGCAAGGATCGCCGGCTGCGTGTTCTCGGTGAGGCGCAACTCCTCCTCTGGCCCCTCGAAACAGAGCCGTGAAAGCGCGAAGGCGAGCGCCGCATCGGCTTCGGCAAAGGTCTTTGCTGCTGCTGGAAATCGCTCGGCGAGTTCGCGGCCCATGCCCACGGCCTGCGAACCCTGCCCAGGAAACAGAAAGGCAATCTTCGGGATCATTCCAGGAAGGATTGTATCGGATGAACCGTCCGCCCTATTCCGAATGTGCCGCCTTTACCCCACCCAATTTGCCGGCCCATCCGCATTCTGAGCGGCGTTGCGCGTCACGACCTGCTGATTCACGCATAGGACCACGCCCGTGCGCCAGGGGAAGCGCTAATACCCAAAACAAAGTTCGAGAACCCAGCCGCTAATCAAAAGCATCAGCGCCACAACTTCTACAAACCCAAATACAGCCGCCACAGACTGGAAAGTTCTTCCACTGTAGAGGAAGAATTTACATAGGCGGTTGAATGCGGTTTGGCCGTGAACCAGGAAACCAGCCAATTTGTGGTCGCCCGCAACCAGCAGGGACCCGCCTAGAAACAATCCGCAATAGATCACCAGGTGCAGGAAGTGCCTTAAAATGAGCATCGGTTCCCCCTTCAATTCACTGTCGCCTGCGTTGACGACTGCGAATAACCCTGCACGTACTTGACCAAACTACTCGCCTTCGCTGTTCGCACAAGATGTAACGCCGCAAGGCAGCCAATCATGGCGATTTCCGTCCTGCTGCCGATTCATCCCGCCGATTCAGAGCACAGATGATTCTTGCCTCACTCCCCGGAGACGAAAAATCGTCACCAGAAACCACAACTCTGCCCCGCAAACCAGGGGCCCAGGAGTTTTGGATGACTGCGCCTATCTTGCTACTTTTTTACCCGTTTGTAAAACGGCAGAGGAACCTGCTTGGCGCGCACGCGGTTGCCCCGGACATCTACCAGCACATCCTCACCGCTCTCGGCCACCGCAGCCGGCATCAGCGCCAGCGCAATGTTGGTCTTCAAGAACGGCGCGGGCGAGCCCGAAGTGATGCAGCCAATCTCTTCACCTGCTAGTGAAAACACGCAGTACCCGTCCCGCCCGATGCCGCGCTCAACCATCTCCAGGCCTACAATCCTGCGCTTCGGTCCACCCGCCGTCTGCACCGCAAGGAGCGACTCGCGGCCGATAAACTCGTCTTTTTCGAGCTTGAGCCAGCGTGTCAGGCCCGCCTCGAAGACGTTGATCTCTTCCGAGATTTCATGACCGTAGAGGCTCATTGCGGCTTCCAGGCGCAGCGTATTGCGCGCCCCCAGCCCGCAGGGCCGGATGCCATGCTTCGAGCCCGCATCGAGCAACGCGTTCCACATCTTCACCGTGGTGGCCTCGTCGGAAGGTATGTACACCTCGAAGCCATCTTCGCCCGAGTAGCCGGTACGCGCGATGAGCACGTTCGGAATGCCGGCCACCGTACCCCAGGTAAACCAGTAATTCTTGATGGCCGCCAGATCGACCTTGGTCAGCTTGGCCACGGTTTCGAGAGCGCGCGGCCCCTGCACGGCCAGTTGCGAGTAATAAGCCGAGTAGTCGCTGATGTGGATGCCCGGCCAGCCGCTTACCTGTTGGCGAATCCAGCCTAAATCCTTATCTTTGGTGCCCGCATTCACCACCAGCAAGTAGTCATTCTCGCTGAGCCGGTGCACCAGAATATCGTCCACAAACGTGCCCTGAGGCGTGAGCAATGCGGAGTAGTGGGCCTGGCCGTCCTGCAGTCGCGACGCATCGTTCATGGTGATGTGCTGCACCGCGGCCAGCGCGCCGGGGCCGCGAAACTGGATCTCGCCCATGTGGCTCACGTCGAACAGCCCCACACCCGTGCGTACAGCCATGTGTTCGGCGATCAATCCGCCGCCGGAACCGGGGTATTCGACGGGCATATCCCACCCGCCAAAGTCCACCATCTTGGCTTTCAAG
>JAKABE010000005.1 GCA_021801945.1 Acidobacteriota bacterium | reverse complement strand
TGATTTCGCTACTCTGAGTTGGCCCCTTTCGATGGTCTGATTTGGCCCCACCTGAAGGCGGCGCCCGTTATCTTGTTTCGGGGTTTCAGTTCCCGGAAACGAGGACGGCTTGGCCACAAGGAGGAGCAAGGTGGAGCTATACGAGCAGATCCGGCGAGAGTACGAGCATGGGGCCGGGACGATCCGCGCGGTGGCGCGGCGATTGGGAGTACATCGGCGGGAGGTGCGTCGGGCTTTGACCAGCGCAGTGCCTCCAGAGCGGAAGAAGCCGGAACGTGAGCGGCCGAAGCTGGCGGCGGCGCTGCCGTTCATAGACGCGATTCTGGAGGCAGATCGCCGGGCGCCGCGCAAGCAGCGACACACGGCACGCCGCATCTGGGCGCGTCTGCGGCAGGAGAAGCCAGAAGTCGCCGTTGCCGAGTCCACGGTCCGTGAGTATGTGCGGCAGCGGAAGCAAGCCATGGGGCTGCTGGGCCACGAGGTCTTCGTACCTCAGTCCTACCAGTTTGGCGGCGAGGCGCAGGTGGACTGGTACGAGATCTGGGCGGAGTTCGACGGCCAGCCGCGCAAGATCCACATTTTCTGCATGCGCTCGATGGCCTCGGGCGCGGCCTTTCACCGGGCCTATCCGCACGCCACGCAACAGGCCTTTCTGGAAGCGCACGAGTTGGCGTTCGCATGGTTTGGCGGGGTGTTTCGCACTCTGAGGTTCGACAACCTGACAAGTGCGGTGAAGAAGATCCTGCGCGGCCGGCAGCGAGAAGAGAGCACGCGGTTCATCGCCTTCCGCTCGCACTGGGGCTTTCTTGCGGAGTTCTGCACTCCGGGCGAGGGCCACGAAAAGGGTGGCGTCGAGGGCGAGGGCGGTCAGTTTCGGCGCAACTATCTGGTTCCCGTGCCCAAGGTACGCGATCTGGAGGAGTTGAACAGGCTTCTGGAGTCTGGCTCGGTCGAAGAGCAGAACCGCATGATTGCCGGCCGCAGCCAGATGATTGGCGCGGCGATGCTGGCCGAACGCGAGCATCTGCTGCCGCTGGCCGCCGAAGGTTTTGATCTGGCGGCTCTGCATTTTCCCAGAGTCAACCAGAGTGGCTGCGTGAAGGTGCTGACCAACTTCTACTCGACGCCGTTGCCGGTGGGAACATCGGTCCAGGCCAAGGTCTATTCGGCCTACGTGGAGATCTGGCACTCTGGTCGTTGCGTGGCCCGGCATGAGCGCTGTTACGACCGCCATCGGCAGGTTCTGGAACTGGATCACTATCTGGATGTGCTGATGAAGAAGCCCGGCGCCATGGCCGGGTCGACGGCTCTGGAACAGTGCCGCGCTCAGGGTCTCTGGCCGGCCAGCTACGACCGCTTCTGGTCGATAAACAGCCAACGAGATGGCCGCCAGGCAGGAACGCGAGCCATGATCGAGGTGCTTCTGCTAAGCCGCACCTATGGAGCTGCCCGCGTACGCCAGGCAGTGGAAGAAGCGCTGGAGATGGGAACTTCCAGCCTGAGCGCGATCCGCTATTTGCTCAACGTGGACTGCCGGCAGACCTCTTCCCATGCAGCGGCTGTAGAGATAGGAGAGTTGAGCCGCTATGATCGTCCGCAACCCAGCATGGAAGGCTATGAACAACTGCGGCCGAGTTGGGCCGAGTCATCCCAGACAGACTCCGCTTCGCGGATGGCGAACTTCCCGGTGGCGACGGAGGTGGTCCAGTGAGCACATCTCAGCCGATCCAACAAGCTGCTATTCAGCAGTACGCGCGGCAACTCTATCTGACCACCGTGGCCGACCAGTTCGCCAACCTGGCTGAGGAAGCGGTGCGCAAGAAACAGTCGCACCTGAGCTATCTGGAGGCGCTGCTCGGAGCCGAGATCGAGGAACGCGAGCGCCGGGCCGTAATCCGGCGCATCAAGGAAGCTCATTTCCCAGCGGTCAAGACACTGGAGGAGTTCGATTTTGAGAGCGCATCGCACATCCCCGCAGCCGTGATGAAGAAGTTGAGCGAGGGCGAGTATCTGGAGCGCAAGGAGCCAGTGATTTTTCTTGGCGAAACAGGGACAGGGAAAAGCCACTTAGCGACCGCTCTTGGTGTCGCAGCCTGCCGCCAACGCAAACGAGTGCGCTTCACTACGGCGGCGGAAATGGTGACCGAGATGATCGAAGCCCAGAGCCAGCTGCAGCTAACACGCGTGCGCAATCGCTGGATGCGCTACGAGCTTGTCGTGGTTGATGAGCTTGGATATGTGGTGATGCCGGACGCCGCGGCGGAGCTGCTATTCCAGGTCATTGCCGGTCGCGCCGAACAGGCGGCTGTGATCGTGACCACGAACTTGCCGTTCTCAGAATGGCCCACCAAGATACCCAACGCGCGGTTGTGCAAGGCGATGCTCGACCGGTTGACTGATCGGGCGCACATCATCGAGACCGGCACGGAGAGTTACAGGTTCCGCAGAACCATGGCACGGAAAGGCGGCAAGGCATGATGACGAGCAAGCAGTGGTACTACGCGCAACTACGCTGGGCGGTAATGGTTGAAGGTAAAGAGGGCCTGCGGGAGTGGAAAGAAGCCGTCCACATCTTCTCCAGCCAAGATGACCAGACCGCTTTTCAGCAGGCGCTGGAAATCGGACGCCTGGGCGAGGTTGCCTATACCGAAGGCCAGCGTGAGGTGGAAATCAGACTGGCAGAGGTCGTACGACTCGACTACCTCGGCACCACCCCAACCCAGTTCGAAGTTCCGCTCGGTTCCAGCAAGGCAAAGGAGGAGCGCTTGCCGTTCGAGCATATCTTCCATCCCGAGGAACATATGCCTGAATCCCCCTTTTAACGCCGCTTGACCACGGGAGCGGCGCCGCCCCGTGTTGGCCTTGGCTCCAGTCGCCCTACGGGCTCCTTCCGCCAAGGCCAACACGGAAAGACAAATCACACGCCTTCAAGGTGGGGCCAGATCAGACCATCAAAAGGGGCCAAGTCAAGTTGACGAAACCAGGAAATCGCGTAGTAGTTGGCCCCGTACCAATCGCTGCACCATTCATGCACGTTCTCGCACATGTCAAATAAGCCGTAGGCATTCGGCTGTGACTGCCCAACCGGCTCAGGGCCGGTTATCCAACGCGTGTGATACCCCGGACGTAATGTCGGCGGATCATTGCCCCAAGGGAATGACATCCCCTCGGCGCCGCCCCGAGCGGCCCGCTCCCACTCGGCTTCTGTAGGGAGCCGATAGTGCCAGCCGCTCATTGACGAGAGCCACGCGCAATATGCCTCAGCGTCAAACCACGAGACCGCTACCACGGGTTGCTGGGGATGACAAAAGTTGGGATCACCCCAGTATGGGGGCGGCTCGTTCCCAGTGGCATCTAGAAACCGCGCGTATTCCTCAACGGTAACTTGAGTTGCTGCCATGGCAAAGGAATCAACCCAGACGCGATGAACAGGGCTTTCCACAGCCTGACCTGTGTCGGATCCCATGGAGAACCAGCCGGCGGCGATGCGGATCCAGGGCGACTCAGCGATCAGCACGCGACAAGCAACATGACGGACCATCGCAAAAATCTTACCATCCTATGTCATCGGGCGGCTGCGGAGTGCGATGGATGAAATCTGATTGAGTTATGGGGCACGCTCGATGAAGGCCCACGATGCTCTCGTGTTGGCAAGTCTCGGCTGCACATGAGACACGGAAAGCACAGATCTGAAGTATCGGAAGACTGGGGTTCACCCCATACATCGCACCAAGACTTCCCCTCCCCGGCGCAACTGGCCGCTTATGACATCACAGTCTCCACTCTAGGCCCGATCAGCGCGACTCAATCACGTAGGTTCCCTGACCGCTGAGGACAACGATCGCACGATTGCCCGATTCGGCAGGAGTGCTCTCGTGCGCTTTACCATTCACGAGTACATGCACTCCTGGCGACGCAACCGGAACAGAAACGCTGGCTTGAACGTCGGCGGGCAGTGTGATCGTGGTTGTGTATCCATCGTTGTCTCGAATGGATACTCCCAGGAGACCGTGCGGCGTCGGCTCGGTGCCTTTGGCCCACTTCAGTCCCAACAGATCGGGCCTGATATTCACGGTGGCAAAGCCGCCGCTGGTGGGCTGAATGCCCAGCACCTGCGCCATAAGCCATGGCGTAACGCCGCTTGACCAGCCGTGTGCCAGGCTCACGCGGAAGCCGGACATATTGTCCGCCTGCAGCGATTCGTGGAAAAGTTCGCCCTTATACCAGGACGGATCGTAGCCTTCCCAGAAACTGGTTGCGCCCTCCTGCACCATACCGCCCCAATATTGGCGAATCCAGTTGAGAGCCGCTTGGCGATGCCCCATCTCGGCCATGGCGCTAATCACGTAAAAGTTGTAATACGGCGTGATGATGTAAGGGTTGTACTCGATGTGCCCTACGCTTGACAGCGAGTTCTTCCAGATGGAGGCATACTGGTCCTTGCTGGCTACGCCGGACAGAACCGCATAGGCATTGGGCTGCCACCGGTCTCCAAACGATCCCCGCCGATCCAACATGTGCCGCTGCGCCGCCGCCTCGAGCGCGTCGGCTTCCTCCTGTATGCGGGCCGCGCTTTTCTCATCGTGCAGCACGCGCAGCAGCCAGGCGCCGTCGCGGAAGGCGGCATAATACTCAAACTGCGTTGCCATCCGGGTCTGAGTATCGTAGGCGGCCATCTCCGGCGACCAATCCACAAAAGGCCAAGCGTGCGTGCTATCCGAGAAGAGATCCTGATTGTTCAGATCCGTCTTCATGTATGCGAGCAACTGCACCAGTCGGGCATGGATGCTTTCAAGCTGCTTCATCGATCCGGTGCGCAGGTAGAACTCCTTTTCACCAATCACCCAGAAGGCCGAGTAGCCTGGAATTCCATTCACATGGCGCTCGACCGGCGCCGGGCCCACAAGCCGGTCCAGGGTGTCCTGCATGAGGAAACCGTCGCCAAAGACATCGCCGATGGTGCGGCCGCTGACGTCGAGATCACCCATCCACCGTCCCCGGTCGCGCTTCGGCGCGTCCCAGATATCGTCCTGCATGCACAGATGCGCCGTGTATGCGCCGATGGCCCACATCTTGTTCAGCTCAGGATCAGAGGACTCGAATGAGCCCTGATACTTCACCGGGTATGCAATCCCATCCAGGCGAATGGTGCGGAAATGCGTGTCACGGCCACCCGTGAAGCGGATGACGGCATAGCGAAAGGCGCTCTTAGGACCGTAGGCCGTTCCGTGCGGCGGCAGATATACAGGATCGATGCCAAGATGCGGTTGCAGGAGCGCCTCGGCCTCCGACTCGCCATATTGTACGGTGACTTGGGCCGGCCGATTGGATTCAGACTGCAACTCGATCCGGCCGGTGACCTCGCGGCCGAAATCCAGCAGGATCTGCGGCGCGTTATAGCGCGAGAGGTGCTCCTCCGGGAGAACGACCTTCAACTCTCCACCCGTAGAGCGGGCAGCAAGCGATTGCGCATTCTCAATCCTGCCCACACCGCCATACACATGGCTGACCGTGACCGCTTTCAGGGGATAATGCGCAAGGAAGGGCGAAATGCCATCGTATCCTGGCCATGCATACATCCCAGCATCGGCATTCCACTGGAAAAGATTGATCGAGCCTTCAATGCCTGACAGATCGTCGGCGGCGGGCCAACTCGCATCGTTGAAATCTGCCTGTTGCCAGCCGGAGGGCGCTGCCTTCATGGTTGCCTTCCAATGCGCATCGCTCATCACCAGCGGCGGAGCCTGGATGCCGCGCGCCGCCGGAACAATCATGACTGCCAGCACTTCGCCGCGAGCCTGCTGCACGCTGAGCCGGCTGGCCGCTCCATTGCCAACCCCGGGACCCCGCACCGCCTCGATCGCGAGCACATTCTTGCCACTTCGCAGAGCATGGGTTACGTCGCAGCTGTACACGCGGATGCCTATCGGGAAGTCCAGGTTGAGATCGTAGCCGCCAACCTCCTGCCCATTAAGAAAGATTGCGGCCCTGCGCGGACCTGCCAAATAAAGGGTGGCCTGCGCGGGAACATCACTCACCTGAAACGTGCGCCGGAAATAGTGGGGAGCCAAGTCCTGGTGATTCCCGCTATCCCATCCGTTCGCAACCAGCGGACGCGGGGGCACAGCATCGGCCTGTGTCCAGATGTACTGCTCGGGTAGCGGCTTGTGCAGCGCGGATTCCAGGGTTCCGGCAGTCAGATTTCTGGCCGGGTCAATCTGGTTATCCGGAATGCTTGTCGGCCCATTGGCGGGGTTGCCCATCTGCGCCCCTGCCGCCACTCCGGCGGCCGCCAACGCCGCGATCGACACAAGTCTCATGATCGAATACATCGATACCCCCTTGATCACAACAAGTCAAATATGGAGTAATCAGTCCGCGCCCCAGCCGCGGCGTCGTCTGTGGTCGGATTCGAACCGCAGTTCAGAGCTACATGCGGAGAGAAACCAGTCATGAAGGAAAACGGTACGATCTTTTGGGTTCTGATGTCCATGATCGAGAGTCCACTTCGGACCGACTTGGCCCGCGGAATATGCAGCACCATCAAGCAGTGCTCTCCAGCCGGTTCCATCTCGGCCCGATTCCGGTCATTCAGCGCATGCGCCCGCTGTGGTACTCCCGCATCGTGTAGAGGACAGGCTGGAACGCCGCCGAGTCAGGAGCGACGCCAGAGGAAATCGACAAACCAAGACGAGCGCAAAGAGCACGGCCGCGAGGTCATCACGGGTAGGGCGACCGGGATGCCATGATCTGCGCCGGATACAGAATGGAGCAACGTCAGATAACAACTGCCCCCGAGTTGCGGCGTCGCAATCAGAGCGGCGCACCTTGGGTCTGGGACATGCTTAGTCAGTGCGGACGGCCCGGCAGCACAAAATGCTCTGCACAGCGGGGCTCGTACGAGTCGCCCGGCATCTTGATGGGGCTGTCGTAGGGTGCGGGTTTGCCGTCGATGAGCCGCTGCGAGTAAAGCGCGCGCGCGCCGCAGGAGCAGTAGGCCATGCACTCGGTAATGCTCCCGCCAAAGGCATTGACCAGCCAGGTCAGGTTCAACATCTCGCCAAAAGGAATGGCCCGGAAGTCGAGGTCCAGCCCCGCCACCAGGACGTCGTGATCCATTTCCAGCAGATGCTTGGTGAACAGAAAAAGCCCGTCGACAAACTGTCCCTCATCGAGAGCGATACATTCTATATGTTTGCCAATCTCACGCTCGGTTTCTTCGATGGCTCGCAGCACCTCCCACGGGTTGCTGGAGTTGAACTGCAACGCGCGCATCTTCGCGTAGCCATTGGGATTGCGGCTCTCCACCACACCTGGTCCGCCTTTGGTGTCGTCGCTCGGCTTGAGCACAAGCACATATTGTTTTGCGTATTGCCGGCGCATCTCGGCGCGGCGTAATAGTTCCGCAGTCTTATTACTGCGCATTGGACCCAGCAGCAATTCCAGCTTGCCCTGCAAGGTGGCCCTCCAGCTTTCCAAAAACGAGTTTTGTGCTATCGGATTCCCATCATAACGCGAGCACTGGAATGAGAGCGTTTCCAAAGCTCACGCGCCATTTTCAGGTTCGTGGAATAGGCCATTTACATCCGCTCCCGTGAGCAGGCCTCGCCCGCTTGCCATAGTTGGGAGAAATTCCACTCGGCAGTGCGTTTTCTGGAGATTGCGCTTTGAAACCGCTTTGGGGACTATCGAGCAGCGTCGAGCGTCGCATCCACCGCCGCCTTCATCACACCGCAGCTCTCAAAAAAGCGCACCAGCCCAGCCGTCAACGGTTCCGTTGCCGGCTGATCAATAGCCGGACGGGGCGAGGCCAGCAGAGCCATACGCATATCGCCGACACCCTGCGCATCCAGGACGAGTTCGGTAAGTTTGCGGGCCAGTTGCAGCGGAAAGCTCTCCGAGACGAAAACCATCCTGCCGCGCGTGGTGACGACCACCGGGCCCTCCTCGGTTGTAAAGACCTGCTCCACTTCGCCGTCCACCTGCGGCGCGGAGGCCTGCGCCGCCTGATCGGGCTTGAGGAGGGAGTATTCCTGGCCCAGGTTGTTGGTGAAGAGATTGGCAAAGTTCTGCGCAGAATTTGCGCTTTTCCAAACCGAGAGATAGAAGAGGGCCAGGGATTTGGTGGTGTCCTGCTCGGCGGGCGTCTTGGCGCTGCGCAGTTGGCCGGCCCAGTAGAGTCCGCCGTCCCATGCCGGAGTCAGATCGCGTGCCGCCTGGTCGCCGCCGAAGAGCTTGGTCAGGACATGCACGTCGAGCTGGCCCACCTGGCCGATGTCGTAAGGCCGATAAAGCTTGTCAACTAGAGGATGAATGTTGGGCAGCAAGGGTACGGGCGGGATGAGGTGCTGCTCGTAATAGTGTGGATTCATGATCTCCCAACTCGAAGACGGCGGACGGTCAAGTGTGCCTGCAAAGGCCACGCTTCGGCCTTCGTCCCTCCATACATCTTGCTCGAAGCTCAGGCCTTGGCGATAAGGAAAAAGCAGGGACTCAGAAAGCACCAGCGGCGCACGCGCCATTACGGGAGAGTTGGAGGTGTTCATGTGCTGCTGCACTATGCCTAAAATCTCTGGATCCTTGATGAGGCTCTTGCCCATGGGTTCGAGGATGTAATCAAGCATGACAGCCGTGGCTTGGCCTTCCACTACGGCATCGCGGGCCGTATCCATCTCATCTTTGGCCAGATGCTTTTGGTCGCCGGCTGCAGTGTGAGAGACGTCGTCAGGGGTCTGGTCGTCCCACTTTTCCAGACCGACATGCTGATCCTGGAGAGCGTGCGTCAGTTCGTGGGCCAGCACCGGCTTTTGCTCGTCAGGGTCCACCCAATTCAGCAGGTATATTGTCTTGGTTTTGGCGTCGTAATAGGCCTCGATCTGCTCTTTGAGCAGGGCCAGCAGAAACGGCTTGAGCGCAAAGTCGTGGTCGAGCAGGCCGAACTTTTTAAGGACAATCTCGTCGCGCTCCATACGCTTGGCGTCCTTGTCGTCATTGAATTTCTCTTCGAGGTACTTTTGCACGGCAGCGCGGCTGGTGAGTTGGCGCGTGACCTGGCTCTTGATCGGCAGCCCTGTCTCACTGGAGGCGAACTTCATGATCTCGTCAACCGAAGCAAAGAGCCGTCGGGCCTGTTCGGGAGTGATTTCGGCCGGAGCTTGAGCGCTCTTCGGTGCCTGGGCCGCGCCGGACGGCGGCGCTGCGGACTGCGCCAAAGCCACCGTTGCCGCCAGGCAAAGCGTTACCGTCCAAATCCATCTTTGCGCCGTCCTCGTTGCCGTTCGCTGCTCATTCGATCTTGACTCGCTCACAAGCTCTCCCGTTGGTTCAAGGCGGTGCTGCTGAAGCCCCGCATCCACTTTCCCAAGGCTATAATCAGGATGCGGCCCGGTGCCAAGTTGGCCACGAAAAAACCACCGGACGGCGGGAAATTCACCCTATGACAGAAACCGGCCTCACCCAAACAATACAGGCCACGGCGCTTGCCGCAATGCTGGAATCCGCGCAGACCTCCCATGGAGCTACGGTCTATCGAGGAGTGCTGACACCCCAGAGATTGGACGCGCCGGAAATGGAAATAGCCGCCCTGACTGCCGGTGCTGCCCTCCATGACCTGGGATGGATGAGGCGCGTGTCGGTGCGCGGCGAGGACCGCTTTCGCTGGCTGAGTGGGATGGTGACCAATACGGTTAACGACCTCTTTCCGAACACGGGGGCATGGAACCTGGTTCTGAATGCCCAGGGGCGGATTCAAGGCGACTTGACGGTTTGGCGCGAGGGCGAAGAAATGTCGCCGCAACGGCGAAAAACGGTCGCGGCCGCCCAGAAAGATAGTGCGGGCGTGGAAGACCGCCTGCTGGGAACGCCGTTTGCCGGCGAATCAGGCTTGGATTTGGAGATCGCCGCCGATCAGTACGACAAGTTGATGGCCCACCTGAACCAATTCATTGTCATGGACGACGTGGAGCTGATCCCCGTGGGCTGGGATGCGTCCGGTGAACCTGGATCGGAAACGGCCGTGGGGCTGATCGGGCCCATGGCCGACGAGGTGCTGGAGCGCGTCGGCCTGCCCGTGATCAGTCAGCCGATGACCGGCGCCAGCGTGGAGTGGAATGGCTGGGATCTTAGAATTTTGCGCGGCTACGGCGTGCTGGCGCCACACTATGAGTTCTGGGTGGCGTCGGCGGGGTTGAAGAACTTGTGGTCGCACCTGCGCACCGGCGGAGCCTCGCCGGTGGGCTGCGCCGCTTGGGAGGCTTTTCGTATCGCCGAGGGAATCCCGGCTTACGGAATCGATATTGTGGAGCGCGACCTCCCTCAGGAGACCTCGCAGATGAGGGCGCTGCACTTCAACAAGGGCTGCTATCTTGGGCAGGAGATTGTCGAGCGGATTCGCTCGCGGGGCGGCGTACACCGGCACCTGCGTCCGCTCGAACTGAAAGGTCCATTGCCGGCTCCCGGCACGGAGCTGATGCTCGAGGACGGAACGGCTGCCGGTCACGTGACCAGTGCGGCCGAGCTGCCCTTCAGGAAAGCACGCCGTGGCTTTGCGCTGGCCATGATCCGTACGGAAGCTGAGGCACGCAATCAACCCTTCGCATATACGGCGGGAACGGCTGCGGGTACAGCCCGCATTCTGGCCGCACCGCCAACTCTTTCAACGGGAGCGGAAGCCAGCCACCATGAGTGAAACCCCGAAGTTCGAAGTAATTGACCGCCGCAAGATCAAGGCGGAACAGGAAAAAGAGGATCGTCCGGAGACCGCGCAAGAGGCCCCAGCCAAGCCGCCCGAGTCCAGCGCCGGGCCGCAGCTGGTAGTCAACGAGGGGCGGCAGGTCTCGGCCCCAGCGAAAGCGCCGGAGAGTGGAGTGGCACAGGAGTCCGGGCCCGAACTGCCGCCCGTGCCGTCCGTCGAGGAAAGCCATCAGCAAAAAACTGCTTACGACGCCTCCGCCCAACGGCTTGAGGATTTGCTCCGTGCGCAGAACCCCGGCGCCGGTGCCCTGCCGCCAGCCAGCTTCGAGCAACTGGTACAGCAGTTTTACCTCACTGCCATGATCCAGATGGGCGCGGGCACGCGCGAGGGTCAGCAGCCGCAGATTGACATTCTGGGCGCCCGCAATACCATTGACCTGCTGGGCGTGCTGGCGGAAAAAACTCGCGGCAATCTGACTGAAGCCGAGGATCGCGCCCTGCAGGCGGTGCTTTTTGATGCCCGCATGGCTTTCCTGGAACTGACCAGCATGATCAACATGCAGAGCATACAGCCTCCTGAGCCGCCGGGTAAGCGATAGACCGGGATGGAGGCTCAGCTTACACTTTTAGGCACGGGAACGTCGATGGGGGTTCCAACGCTGGGATGCGGCTGCACCGTGTGTACCTCGGCCGATCCCCGTGACCGGCGCTTGCGTCCTTCCGCCGCGCTGCGCTGGACGGAACCGGAGACCGGCACCGAGCGCGTGGTCGTCATCGACACGGGGCCGGACTTCCGCGAACAGATTCTGCGCTCTGGGATCCATCGCGTCGATGCGATCCTGTATACACACGCGCACGCCGACCACATCTTGGGGATGGACGATCTGCGGCCCTTCAGCTTTAAAGCCTTCCGGGAGAGTGGCGGGCCTATTCCGCTCTACGCCGCGCCGGACACAGCTGACGTGCTAAAGCGCATCTTCGATTACACCTTTTCCCCTGACACCACCTATCCCAACCGCGCTCGCGTGAAGCTCGAACCTCTGGGCGAAAGCAATTCCGTGCAGGGAGTGGAGTTCGTCCGTATCCCCGTACTGCACGGCGAAATGAAAATCTCCGGCTTCCGCTTCGGCAACGCTGCTTACCTGACCGACGTGAGTGCGATTCCCGAACCAAGCTTTGCGCTCCTCGACGGCTTGGACCAACTGGTCCTTTCCGCGCTGCGTCATAAACCCCACCCAACTCACGCCACCGTGGAGCAAGCGGCCGCTTGGGCGCGGCGCATCGGCGCGCGCCACACCTGGCTGATCCACATCGCCCACGATCTGGGCCACGAAGAGACCAACCGTGCGCTGCCCGCGGACATCCAACTTGCCTACGACGGGCTGACTGTCCCGGTGATCTTATGAGCGGTACGAGCAGTGGCGGCACAAATGCGGCGCGGAGTGTACGGGTATTTCGAGCGCTCGGCGAGATTCCGCCCGGCTTTGGCCCTTCCGTAGCCACGGTGGGCAACTTCGACGGCGTGCACCTCGGGCACCAGAAGATTCTTTCGAGCCTCGCGGACGAGGCGCGGAGCTTAAGCGCACGTGCAGTGGCCGTCACCTTCGACCCTCACCCCGAGTATTTTCTGCGCCCTACGCAAGCGCCGCGCATGTTGACGCCCCTGGCCGAGCGGCTGCGCCTGCTGGCGCGCACCGGACTCGACGCTGTGCTGGTGCTGCCCTTCGGCGCGGCGTTGGCGAGCGTGCCGGCACTGGAATTCGTGCGCAGCATTTTGGTGGATGCGCTCGGCGTCCTCAGCATGCATGAGGGGCATAACTTCCGCTTTGGCCATCGTGCTGCGGCCGGGGTGAGTGAACTGGCCGTCATGGGCTCGGAGTTTGGATTTACCGTGCGCGTTCACGAGGCGGTGCAGGTGCGCGGGATGGAGGTTTCCAGCTCCGCCGTCCGGGCGCTGGTGGCCGCCGGCGACGTACGCCGAGCGCGATGGATGCTGGGCCGTCCCTTTGCCGTGCTCTCCACGCAGGTGCGCGGACGCGGTATCGGCTCGCGGCTCGTGGTTCCCACCGTGAATATGGCGCCCTACGACGGGCTGCTGCCGGGCCTGGGGGTGTATGTGACGCGAATGCGCCTCAACGGCCGATCCTTCCAGGCAGTCACGAACGTGGGCAACCGACCAACCTTTGGAGAAGCCTCGTTCGCCGTCGAGTCGCACATCCTCAACTTCGAGCCGGTTGACCTCGACGAGCAGACGCCGCTGGAACTCGAATTTCTCCTTCGCCTCCGCGGCGAGCACGAGTGGCCCTCGCCAGAGGCCCTGAAAGCGCAGATCCTCAGGGACGTGGCTTGCGCAAAGCGCTACTTCCGGCTGGCGAAGTCCTGAAGAGGTATCTCCCCCTGGCGCTGGAAAGACTGCGTACTGATAGGGCGCCAGAACCGGTTGACCGATCGGCAGCGGCCCTCTGCAACCGATTCTTCTCGCCGCCGCCTGGAAACTGCTCACCGGATTTGCCCGCGATGGCTGCGCGCATGAAGGCAATCCAGATGGGCAGCGCAACACGCGCGCCGGTTTCATGATTGCCAAGGGATTGTTCATTGTCGTAGCCCACCCATACGCCGCAGGTGATGGAAGGCGAAAAGCCGAGAAACCAGGCGTTGGTAAAGTCGCTTGTGGTGCCGGTCTTGCCGCCCAGGGGAGACTTCAATTGCGCCGCCGCGGCCCCGGTGCCGCGTTCAATCACCGCCCGCAGCAAGACCATCATGGCGCGCGCTGTGCGCTGGCTGATCACCTGTCTGACGGCGCTTGGGTCCTCCCAAAGAGTAATTCCGTCGGCATTGGAAACCCTGCGGATGAGCCGCGGAGCAACACGAATGCCGTCGTTGGGAAAAACCGCATAGGAAGCCACCTGCTCTTCGAGCGGGATGCCGACTGCGCCCAAAGCAATGGGCAGATAAGGAGGGATTTCCGAGGTGACACCGAACTGGTGGGCCATGTCAATCACCTTCTGAATCCCCACCCGCGCGGCCAGCTTGAGTGCGGGAATATTGCGCGAGTCGGCGAAAGCCGTGGTCAGGGTCATGGCGCCCTTGTAGTCGTTCTCGTAATCGTGCGGGCGGTAGCTGCCGAAACGGACCGGCGTGTCCATGATGATATCGGAGGGCTTATAGCCGTCTTCGAAGGCTGCGGAATAAACATAGGGCTTGAAGCTGGAGCCTACCTGGCGTTCGGCTTCCGTGGCCCGATTGTACTGGGAGAGGGAGTAGTCGCGCCCGCCCACCATCGCCAGAATGTCGCCGCTGGTGTTGTCAATGGCCAGCAGCGCCCCCTGCACTCCGGAATCCTGCTCCAGAAACGCCTGGCGTATTCCGCCCGCCCTGGTTGCGCTCAATCGCACGTAGATGATGTCGCCGGGATTAACCAACGTATTGCCATAACGGTGGCCGGTCCAGGCCCAGTCCGGAGGCAGCAGGATGATCCTGGTGTCTGCCTTGCCGGGAGGGCCGATGCGGGCGTCAATTTCCTGGCGCAGCACGCGCGTAACTAGAGCGTGCACGTAGTCGCCGGGGAAGTATGCGATGCTCCAGTCCGGGTTCCTGTAGCTCTCAAGAGTCGCGCCTTCTGCCAGAACATTTTCAAGTTTGCCCACCCATCCCTTGCGGCGCTCGTAGGCCGCCAGCCCATCTTCCACGGCGCGGTTCGCAACCTCCTGTAGGTGCAGGTCTAGGGTGGTGTCTACCCGCAGACCGGCTTCGCTGACCTCAGACGTTCCAAAACGCTTGTCCAACTCATGGCGCACCGCGTCCTGGAACCAGGGAGCAACCGATCCCACCGGTTGAGCGATGTGTAGGCCGAGAGGCGCGTTACGTGCCGCCTCGGCCTGGGCAGGAGTAATCACCCCGTCGGACTCCATCTCCGTGAGCACTAGATTGCGGCGCCGCAACGCCCGCTCGGGATAAAGAATGGGCGAGAAAGCCACTGGACCTTTCGGCAAGCCGGCCAGCAGCGCGGCTTCAGTCAAACTAAGGTCTTTGGCATGTTTGGAAAAATAATACTCCGAGGCAGCCTCGAACCCGTAATTCCCGCTCCCCAGGTAGATTTGGTTCGCGTAGAGGGTGAAGATCTGCTGCTTGGTGAAGGCGCGCTCGATCTGGATGGCAAGATACGCCTCCTGGATCTTGCGTTTCATGGTGCGGTTGGACGAGAGAAAGAGATTACGGGCCAACTGCATGGTGATTGTCGAGGCGCCCTGGAGACTGCCTGGGTCGCGCAGATCGTGTATGAAAGCTCCCCCAATGCGTAACACATTGATGCCCCAATGGGAATAGAAGTCCTTGTCCTCAATGGAGATGACAGCCTCGCGGAGGATGGGCGCGAAGCCCTCGTAGCCGACCACCTCGCGGCGTTGGAGCGCGAAGGAGCCGACGGGGAGCCCGTTGCGGTCGTACAGATTAGTGATCGTCGAGGGGCGGTACTGCTCGAGTTCGGTGATCTGGGGCAGGTCGGCGGAGTAGACCAGAGTGAGCCCGGCCAGTGAACCGGTGATCACGGACAACACCAAAAGTACGGCCAGCGCCGAACGGCCGGCAAGCTTGCGCCGCGGATATCGTGTCATTGCTCGCGCGTTCCGGGCGCGGCCGTGCGCGCCGGTTCGCGGATGGAAGGACCGATTGGGGGTGGCAACCAAGCGCTTCAGGCCTCGCAGGCAACTCCAACGCTGATGGTGGAAAGTTGCCTCAGTCTAAGGCTAGCATTGCGGCGATGCGCTGGAACGTATCAACGACCGGTACGTGCCCTCCCGTGTATGAGAGGGATACGGAGACTGGATAGAGAAGCGTGCTCCCGCAAAAATAAACACCAAGGAAACCCTCTTCGATCCCGCTTGTTACGCGTGATCGACGAGGTCAAGAGTTTTGGGCCCTCAACAGATCCAGTGCTTTGTCAAGGATTGGGTCGGTGTTGTTACGGGGGGCCCGGAATTCGTCTTGGGCACTGGGTGCGCTGACGGCCACGGTTGGCGCAACGGCATTGTCCTGAATCGTGTTGCCATCGGGGCTTTCGTACTTGGCCACAGTCAGAATGACCGCGGCCCCATCTGGTAGCGTGAAAGTCTTCTGCACCGATGCATCCCCGAAGCTGCGTTCTCCGACCACCTGACCACGTTGATGACCTTCGATTGCAGCAGCAGTGAGCTCAGCTGCGCCATAGGTGCCGCCGTTGATCAACACAGCAAGGGGTGCGTCGGTGAGGAACTTTGCCGGGTCGGCGGTAAAGGTCTCAAGCGGAAATTTCTGTCCCACCAACTTCGCCATGGTCCCCTGTTTGATAAAGAAGTTAGCCAGGCGCAACCCCTGCTGCATGTCGGTGCCGGAGGTGTCACGCAGATCGAGCACAATCTTGCTTCTCTTCTCGGCCTTCTTGATGTCCGCGGCGACTTCGTCTACGCTGACCGCGTCGATCACCCCCGGCTTGAGGTAGAGAATCGTGGAGTTGTCATATTCCTGCTCGCTGAAAGGCGGAGGGGCAAGCACGGTGCGCGTGAGCGTGACCTTGTCGGGCTGGGGCTTGAAGGGGCGGATCACCGAGATGGTCACCGTGGTTCCGGGCCTGCCCTCGAACATCAATCGGAGCACGGCGGGCGAAATGTTGTGCGTCGAGTGCCCGTTGATGGCTTCAATCACGTCGCCATCAGCCAAGTGCGCCTTGGCTGCGGGCGAAGCCGGCAGCACATTGACCACCGTCGCATAGCCATAGCGCTTAGAGACCGTGATCCCCACTTGGGCCGTGTCGCCGGAGGGGTGATCTTTATAAATCTTGTACTCGGCTGGAGTAAGATAGCTTGAATCGGAGTCGAGCGACTCCAAAAGGCCATGCAGGGCGCCCGCCGTCACATCCCCAATATTGGGCGGCGTGACGTAATCATTCTGGATCTTCTGCAAAACTTCCGCGTAGACCCGCATCGGACGATAAGCGCCGTCCTGCTCGCCGCTGGCATGAACGCCAAACCATCCGAACCCACTGAGGGCAAACCCCAGGCCGAGCGAGGCCAGAATGGCCACAGAAAGCAAGAAAACAAACCGTCTGAAAATTCGAGACACACACACCACCGGGGCCGGCTCTGAGGGAAATGAGAGGGCCATCTGCCCACTAGACGTAATCATATCGCAAGAAGCGTGCAAAGAGCCATGCGCGATCGCCGCGGAAAGTGGGTCAGTTAGCAGGGGCGAGAAACAAACCCCAATCTATGTTCCCCGTGTGCCAAGGATTCATCTCGTACAAGGATGGAAATGGGTGCTCCTACGATCTGGCTTTTGATCGGGATTGGCATGTTGATGTGCAGCGCTTCATACCAGCAGACGATACCGAATCCGAGTACAGCGACTAGGACCGATATCCCAACCAAACCTATCAACGCAGATTTAACCCAACTTCCGCAGTTGTTGTGGTAGTGTAACTTTCTTGGTTCGGAAAACCAGTGAGCGGGCCGTCGGTTTGTTTGGGCGGCCCGTTTGTTTTCAGCGGCGGTCCGCAGAAGGTTGTAACGCGGCGGAGCCGATGCCAGGGCAAAGCCGGTGTAGTGACGACCGAGGGTCTTGCCGCTGGGTCGTTGATTGGTCAGCATGGGGGCATGTATCTGCGGCGCTGTTACCGGGAGAAGGATGGCAAGCACCACGCCTATTGGGCGCTGGTGGAGAGCTACCGCACGGCGCGCGGGCCGCGGCAGCGGGTGGTGGCGTGGCTGGGGGCCATGGACGAAGCCGGCCGTATGGGAGTCAAGCGGTGCGCCGCAGGCGAAGATTCCGAGGCAGCCGATTTGTTCGTCGAGCAGGGCGAGCCGGAGTGGGTGGAGGTCGACCTCGAAGGGATTCGCGTGGAGCGGACGCGGCGCTTCGGAGGTCCGTGGCTGGGCCGGGTTCTGTTGCGGCAACTGGAGCTGGACCGCTTGCTGAACGAGGCGCTGGGCCGCGGCCGGGAGCAGGTTCCCTGGCCGCTGATGGCCATGGTGCTGGTTCTGGGCCGGCTCCTGGACCCGTCGAGCGAGCTGCGCCTGGCCGAGCACATCTACGAGCACAGCGCTCTGGCCGAGGTGCTGGGCGTGCCCGCCGGCAAGGTTAACGAGGACCGTCTGTATCGCACCCTGGACGCCTTGCTGCCGCACAAGGCGGAGTTAGAGAAGCATCTGCGCGATAAGTTAGGCAAGTTATTCGCGCTTGACTACGACCTATTACTCTACGACGTAACCAGCACTTACTTTGAAGGCCAGGCCCTGGCCAACCCGCTGGCGCAGCGCGGCTACTCCCGCGACATCGGCCGGACTGCAAGCAGGTGAACCTGGCCTTGGTGGTGAGCCGCAGTGGGATGCCGGTAGGCTACGAGGTCTTCGCCGGCAACCGGCACGATTCGACCACGCTCGAAGAGATCGTGGCGCACATCGAAACGCTGCACGGGCGTGCGGCGCGTATCTGGGTGCTGGATCGCGGCATGGTGAGCGAAGAGAACGTGGTCTTTCTCAAGCGGGGTGGGCGCCGCTATATCGTGGGTACGCCCAAGAGCATGCTCCGGCGGTACGAGAGCGAGCTGCTGGCCCAGGACTGGCGCCAGGTCCATGAAGGACTCGAAGTGCGCCTGTGCCCGGCGGCCGACGGCGCCGAAGTCTTCATTCTCTGCCGCAGCGCCGCGCGGCGCGAGAAGGAACAAGCCATGCACGCGCGCTTCGAAAAACGCATCGAAGAAGGACTGCATAAAATCGACGCCGCCTGCGGCCAGCGCAAACAGAACCCGCTCGTGATCGCCGAGCGCGTGGGACGATTGCTGGGCGCCAACACGCGCGCCGCGGCCCTGTTCCAGGTCCACGTCGACACCGACAGCCAGGGCGCGGCCCGCCTGCGCTGGACCAAGTCCGACGCTTGGCGCGATTGGGCGCGGCTGAGCGAAGGCTGTTACCTGCTGCGCAGCAACGTCACCGACTGGACGCCGGAAGAGTTGTGGCGGGCCTACATCCAACTGACCGAAGCCGAAGAGGCCTTCCACATTCAGAAGTCCGATCTCGAGATCCGCCCCGTCTGGCACCAGAAAGCCGAGCGCGTCCAGGCCCACATCCTGGTCTGCTTCCTGGCCTACGTGCTCTGGAAAACCCTGGAAGCCGACTGCCGCCAGGCCGGCCTGGGCGACGAACCACGCAAGGTCTTCGCCGAACTGGCTGAGATCGCTCTGGTCGATGTGGTCCTGCCCACGCCCAACGGCATCACCCTGCGGAAGCGCTGCATCAGCCACCCCAATCAGCACCAGCTCATCCTGCTCCAACGCCTGGGCCTCAGCCTGCCTGCCGTGCCGGAATACGCGCCGATGTAGTGGAAACTTCCCACTCCCGCATTGACAGGACAAGACGCGATAGCGCAGCGTAACGTTCTGCTCGCCGTAGACGGGGCTGGGCGCGGAGAGAAACTCATCCTCGTCGCGGGCCAGATCCTTGAGCTTCACTTTTTCGCCGTAGAGCCGTGGGCGTCCGCGGCGGCGGCGCGCCGGCACGGGCGCGGGCCAATAAGCCACGGCGTTGGACTTGGCGCGAGTGACAAGATGATGTCCCGCGCCGAGTAACTTGCCAATCATCTTTCCGCTGGCGTAGTAGGCATCGGCGACCAGAAGCAGTTTGCGATCGAGGATGCCCGCCAGGGAGAACAGCAGCAAGGCCAACTTATCGAGCAGGGTGCGCGTGTCGCGGTTGGACCAGACCAGTCCCTCGTGAATGCGCGAGACCAGGGGCACGGCGGCGACGTGGCCAGCCAGCCCCTGGACCAGCAAACTGACAGCCTGAAAGCTGTGGCCCATGATGTATTCGGGCTTGGAGTTACAGGCCGACTGCTGATGGAGCAGCTTGACGGCGGGCATCTTGCGGCCTTCTTTCGGAGCCTTGATGCCGTCGGCCAGGCAGACCAGCCGGGGAGCCCACCAGGAAGGGCTGAAACAAGACCAGACAGAGCCGCACCCAGCAGGCGGTGAGCGTTTCCAGATCGAGCGCGGAGCTGTGGAACAGGTGCAGGAAGCGGCGATAGCCCTTGTCGCCGAAGCTGAAGAGGCGAACCAGGCTGGTGACGCCGGCCCGCTCGGGGCGGCACGAGAGGCCGATCAAGGCCAGGGTCATCCAGAGGAAGGTGCTCAGCCTTCGGCAGGCGGGGCGGAGAGCGCGGAGGGCGTCGAACCAGGCGGTCCAGAGGGGCATGATATCGACGCCAGCACGAATGCCGATAGCATTACAGCGCTATCGGTCACAAGCCCACGTCTTTTCCCACCTGCGGTATCCTTGGAGTGAATGAAAACCCATACGGAAACGCATCTCTTGCGCCAGATCGAGAAGGTCAAGGGGCAACTGGCCGCCCTCGGCGACCTGCGGCCGGGCAGCCTGTCGACGCAGTACAACGTCTGCGGCACGCCCGGATGCCGCTGCAAGGCTACGCCGCCGGAGAAGCACGGGCCCTACTACCAGGTCAGTTTTACGCGCAAAGGAAAGAGCAGCTCGAAGTTCGTACGCAAGGAAGATCTCCCCGCCGTCCGCAGGGAACTGAAGAACTACGAAGTTATGAAGACGCTGGTCGACCGCTGGATCGATCTGGCTACCGAACTATCCAACCTCCGCCTCGCCAACAAGCGCCCCTGACCGAACGGAGAACTTGGCACTCTCCAGTTTCAGGAGTTCTTTGTGAAAACGAGTGCAAATCGGAATCGTTTGCCCGAAACCCCGCTGACCGACGCAGCGTTTGGCGATCGGGATGATGATCCGCGGATGCGGATACCACTGCGGCGGGCGGACGCCCCTTCCTTGATTTCCATATCATCCAATGGGGTTGAGCCTCGGATGTATACGGAAGAGGAAGTCTCGGTGATTATTCAGGTCTCCCTGTCACAGCTCAGAAAATGGCGCATGAAAGGGAACAGCCGGCGAGTTGACGGTCCGCCTTTCAAGAAGATTGGCCGGATGGTCAGGTACCCGGCCAAAGCTCTTGACGCCTACATCAACTGCGCGGATGATGAGTAGCGACAACGAAGACGGTGGTGCGAGCTCGCTGCTTTTCTGGGCTCGGCGTTGGAACTCCCAGCGACCTTCGGAGTGCTCCTGATCGAGGCCCATCCGGGTTCCTCGATGGTTTTTCGCACTGAATGTGCTTCGATATCTCGATCACGTGCCGCACGTAACACCTCAGCCTGTTCTCGCTCGATCAACTCCTGGGCGCGTTGAAGGGCGTGTTGCTGGATATGCACGTATTCGAGCGAAGTCTGTCGGTCCATATGGCCCAGCTGCGCCATCATGACTTCTAACGGCACACCGGCTTCGGCACCCTGAGTTCGGAAAGTGTGGCGAAGATCATGGAATCTGAAATCAGGCATGTTGCAGGCAATCATCAATTTCCGCCAGGACTTCACCCACGTCTTCATCGGCTGTGTCACATCCCATTTCTGTTGCGTCTTCTTCGACCAGTGGCGAGACTTCCTCAAGTTCATCGGCAACAAATAATGGTCTGACTCCGTTGCGCCCAGCTGGCGGGCACGGTAGAGGAGTTGATCGAGCCCCCATTCGGCCAGAGCCAGCAGACGAGGTTCCCGAGCCTTCCAGTTTTTGGCAATCTCTCGGCGGATATAGAGCCGGCCCTCGGCGATGCGAATGTCCTGGAGCTGGAGATTCTTGATCTCACAGCTGCGGCATCCAGTTCCAGCCGCGACCGCCGCGCAGTGCATCGCCAGTTGCCAGTACTCGTTTTTCTTTGCCGTTTCGATGATCTTCTTCAACTGCTCATTGGTGGCTTTCTTTCCGGCACGGGTCTTTGACTCCTTCAGCGGCTTGTATCGCTCCGCAAGATCGCCCTTCCAGCAGTTGGCGTGCTGCATCACACCGCGCAGGAGCTGGAGCTCGTAGTTGACGCTCCGCGGCGAGACCGCCTGGCGCATAGTCGGACTGACCTGCTTGCGGCGTTCCTGCTGATATTCGCGGATCAGCTCGAGATCGATTCGCCGCAGCTGGACGCTCGCGCCGATAAACTTTTCCACCTGTTTGAAGGTCCGCCTCTCGCGAGCGATCGTGGATTCGCGGTTTGTCGCGGCCTTCCAGCTGAAGTACATCCTGGCCGCGTCGCCAAGCGGCAGACGACTCTGATCTGCAGCCCGCGCGCGCCGTTCCTCGATGGCGTCGCGGTTCTCCTTCTTGAAATCCTGTTTGAAGGCGAGCGCCTTGGCAGGATCATCGGTGTGAGTGGACTGTTGATGCTGTCGTCCGCGCTCATCGCGCCAGCTGAAACAGATGTGAGGCGAGCGTGGATCCCAACGAAGTCCGCGAGGCAGTGTGGGCCGTTTCCCGTGTTCCATGGTGAGTGTCTTTGTCAGACAGAGCAGGCGTTCGGTCAAACGCGGGAAGGCGTCTCGATCAATGCCGCTGAGGTGTCATACCGCAGCGCCGCGGGCGCGGCCCAACAGCGTCGCTTCTTTTCCTGGACGTTCCCTGACCGGGACCGGAATTCCACAGAATTCCCCAACGAAAAGTTACGACAGAGGCATTTTCGGGAGGATGAGGAAGCGCAAGTTGTTGATTCTAGTTGGCTGCCCCCCAGGGATTCGAACCCCGATATGCTGATCCAGAGTCAGCTGTCCTGCCATTGAACGAGGGGGCACCTTCAACACAGCGCACGCCCCTTCCTCGCGCTGGGTAGGCGCGAGCGAATTAGCGCGCTGGTGACAAAGTCGTCCGTCAACTTAATCATCATAAGGAGATCGCGCACCGGGGTCAAACCTGACTCTTTTCCAACACAAGATGAGCCTGAAGGAGGACTTGATTCTGACGCAAGATGAGCATGAAGGCGGGGCATGCCGCAGATTTAGCATCCGTATGCATCAAGCCAAGCAACTGAGTCCAGAGTCTCTTCGCAGCTCTCTTCGGACCCGCAAAGAGATCCAACTTGAGAGCCAGAATCACCGACGGCATTACGCCTTCGTCGAGTAGCTTCTGCTCCTGCATCAATACCCAACTTACCTCGCGTACGAGGCGCTTTGAGATGCCACTTCATGCTAAGCCTTGGGTCGAGCGCCTCAGTGCCGGGCAGTTGTCGTGAGGATGGCGTCTACGGCTTGGAGCAGAGAATCGAAGCGGAAGTCGGCCGCCTCGCAGACCGCTGTGGCGCCTGCTTTTTGCAGTGCGGGATCGCCGGCGATGCAGATCGTTGTCATTCCCAGGCAGCGCCCAAACTCGATGTCTGAGGGTGCGTCGCCGATCATGATGCTGTTGGCGGCGGAGATGGTCGGAAAATCAGCCTGGGCCTGCTCGAAGAGCCCCGGCAGCGGCTTGCGGCAGTTGCACCGGCCCTGGTCGTGAGGACAAATATAGAAGGCATCCACGCGCGCGCCTTGAGCGCGCAAGAGGCGCTGAAAGGCTGCGTGAATTGCCGCCACATCGGCAGCGGTATAGAGCCCTAGCGCGATACCGCGCTGGTTAGAGACCACCACCACCCGCAAGCCCGCGTGGTTGAGCTGGCTGAGCGCCTCGGGCACGCCCGGCAAGACGTGAAAATCCTCCCAGGTCGCCACGTACTGACCTTCCGGCCTCTTTTCATTGAGCACGCCGTCGCGGTCGAGGAAAACGGTGCTCAATTTGCCCGGGATGGCTTCCGACGTGCACGACTTCACCCGGTCATGATAACAAGGGCGGAGTACGCAGCGGGCGCCCCCGACGTGCGTTTAGCATTCCGTGCTGTCTACTGCTTGCACCGGCCCCGGATGCGATCCGGATACAATACGGGGATGGCGATCTCTGTGACACGCCGGCACTTGATTCCGGAGTATCTGCATGGTAGAGAGGTCTGGCTGGTATGAGGAATTTCTTTCGCCTTCTGCGCTATGGACTTCCTTACATTCTGCCCTGGCTAATCAGCGTGGTGCTGTTGGCAGCAGTCGGCCTGCTGGATAACTTCAGGGTATTGTTGCTGCAGCCCATCTTTGACAAGGTGCTCAATCCCAACTCGCCTCCTGGACCGATCATCCTCGGAGATCCAAATACCCGATGGCATTTCGACTTGCGGAGCGTGATTCCCCATTTTCTACACAACGCCTGGACGGTGGTTGCCTTTGCGCTGATTGCCGCCACGGTGATCAAGGGCCTCTTCGACTATCTCGGCAGCTATCTTGCGAATTATGCCGGCTTCGGGACCATCACGGACCTGCGCAATCATCTTTATGAGGTGACTCTGCGCCGCTCGGCCAGCTTCTTCCATAAGCACCCCACGGGAATCATCCTCTCCACTCTCATCAACGACGTGGACCGTGTGCAGATTGCGATTAGCTCCGTCATAAGCCAGTTCTTACAGCAGTTTTTCACTTTTATCGTGGGCTTGGCGCTGGTCATCCGGCTGGGTGGCGAACTGAGCTGGGCGCTACTGCTTTTTATTCCGGCGGTTGTCACGTCCGCGCGAAAGATCGGCAGGGAGGTGCGAACGCGCACACGCACCGGCCAGGACAAACTTGCCGAGATGCAGAATATCCTGCACGAGACGGTGACCGGCAACCGTATCGTGAAGGCGTTCAACACGGAGCTGTGGGAGATTTTGCGCTTCAAGGATGCAGCGCGCCGGCTGTTGCGAGCTAACCTGCGCAGCGTGCGCATTCAGTCCATCAGCTCGCCGCTGATGGACGCGATCGGCGCGGTCGCCATTGCCCTGATGCTGTTCATCGGGCGCAATGAGATCCAGCACAACCGGATGACCATGGGCTTGTTCGCGGCGTTCATTCTTCTGCTCTTCAAGCTCTACGATCCAGTGCGCAGGTTCGCATTCTTCTACAACAACTTTCAGCAGGCCATGGGCGCATCGGCGTCGATCTTCACGTTTTTCGACGCTGAAGATGATGTGAAGGAGCAGCCGCATGCTGCGGCGTGCAAACCCTTCCGCCGGAGCATTCGCTTCAACGACGTAGGTTTTTCCTATTCAACCGAGGAGGGCGAACACCAGATATTGCACAACCTGGATCTGGAGGTACAGGCCGGCGAGGTGCTCGCCCTGGTGGGCCCCAGCGGCGCTGGCAAATCCACACTCGTCAATCTGATTCCGCGCTTCTTCGACGTAACTTCAGGGCGCATTCTTCTCGACGGCCACGACCTGCGTGAGCTGACGCTGGCCTCCCTGCGCCGCCAGATTGCGCAGGTAACGCAGGAAACCATTCTGTTTAACGACACAGTGCGCAACAACATCGCCTACGGTCAGCCGGAGGTGAAGGCCGCGCTGGTGGAGGAGGCGGCGCGTAATGCGTTGGCTCACGATTTCATCCTGCGCATGCCGCAGGGCTACGACACGGTGATCGGCGAAAAGGGCTTTCGGCTTTCCGGCGGCGAACGCCAGCGTATCGCCATTGCCCGCGCCCTTCTGAAGAATGCTCCGATCCTCATTCTGGACGAGGCTACTTCAGCGCTGGACGCCGAGAGCGAGGCGCTCGTGCAGGCCGCCCTGGTCAACCTCATGCTCGGTCGAACGGTGATCGTCATCGCCCATCGGCTTTCCACAATTCGCCGTGCCAGCCGCATCGCCATGCTCGAAGGCGGGCGCATTACCGGCATCGGATCCCACGAAGAGTTGCTGGGTGCTTCGCCGACTTATCAAAAGCTCTACCAATTACAGTTCATCGACGTATCGGAAGCTCAGATTCGAAACGGGCTGGCTTCAGACCCACCGGCGGCGGGGCTGCCAGGCATATTGCCGGCACTCAACCGAGTGTAAGGAGAAGCAGGAATGTCCATTTATTCGATGACTGGGTTTGCGCAAGTGCAACCTCAAGCGCCGCTACACAAGGGTGGTCTGCTCAGCTACACACTTAGCCTCAAAAGCGTGAATCATCGTTTTCTGGATCTGCAGTTCCGGTTGCCGGCGGGACTGGACGCCCTGGAGATGGAGCTGCGCAAGTTGCTGAAGCAAAGCCTTGTACGCGGCCATGTCGAGCTGTCGCTCTCCGTAGACCGCTCCGCACAGCAGACGGGCGGCTACAACCGCGAGATGGTGTCCGCATACTTGGCGGCATTCGCGGCCGCGCGCGAGGAACACGGGCTGAAGGGCGAGCCAGACCTGAACGCCGTACTGCGGCTGCCCGGCGCATTGCAGGGCGAAAGCCGCAGTGACGAGGACTCCCACGCGTTGGCCGAGAGCGTGCACCAGCAGATAGGGCCGATCCTCGATCAGTTGAAGTCCATGCGCGCACGCGAGGGCGAGGCGCTGAAAGCGATCTTGCTCGCCACTCTCGACCGCCTGGCTGAGGCCACAGAAGCCGTGGCTGAACTGCGCCCAGAGATCGAGAAACGCTATCAGGAGAGGCTCAGCCAACGGCTGGCTGCGGCCGTGGGCGCGGAGTTCAACCAGCAAAGATTGATCGAGGAAGTCGCCATGTTAGTCGAGCGCAGCGACATCTCCGAGGAGCTGACCCGCATGGCCGCGCACATCGGCCATTTTCGCGAACTGCTCGAAGCCGGAGGCGAGGCCGGAAAAAAACTCGACTTCCTCTTGCAGGAGATGAACCGCGAGGCCAACACGCTCCTTTCCAAATCCGGCGGCGTCGGCGGCAAAGGAACTCGTGTCACCGAATGGGGGCTGGTCATGAAAGCGGAGATCGAAAAAGCCCGCGAACAGGTTCAAAACGTGGAGTGAAATAGCCCTTAGCTGTTAGCTATCAACCTGTTCGCAGGAATCGCGCAAGACTTGATCGAGGGCGGAGCCTTCACCACGGAATCCGGCGCAGGAAGCCGTAAGCTAAACGCTGGAAACAAAAGACAAGAGCTAAGGGACAACAGCCAATAGCTCAAAAAGGATCGGTCGTGGCAGGTATTCTTTTTATTATTTCCGCGCCTTCGGGCTCGGGCAAAAGCACGCTGGTCAGCGAACTGCGCAAGCAAGTAAGTGGCGTGGACTTCGCTATCTCCTGGACCACTCGCGCGCCGCGTGGCTCCGAGGAAGAGGGACGCGAATACCACTTCACCACCCACGAAGAATTCCGGCGCATGGTTAATGCAGATCAGTTCCTGGAGCACGCCGATGTTTTCGGCAATCTCTACGGCACGGCGCGCGCCTCGCTCGACGATGCGCGTGCCGTCGGCCATGACCTGATTCTCGACATTGATGTGCAGGGCGCGGCGCAGGTGCGCGCCAAGTTGCCCGAGTCGGTGAGCATCTTTGTCCTGCCTCCCAACCCCAAGGTTCTGCGCACCCGCCTTCGCAATCGCAGCCGCGCTGAAGGCGTGATCAACGAAGCTGAACTCTACCTCCGGCTTGGCGAGGCCAGCCGCGAAATTGAGAAATATCGCGACTACGGATATATTTTGGTCAACGACATTCTGGACCGGACGGTGGCGCAGTTGGAAGCCATCGTTCTTGCCGAGCGATTCTACCGCAATGGCGAAGCCATTGCTTACCGCTCACGCAGGGTGTTAGAGGTCGCCGCAGCCTGCCTCCAATCGAACTCGCAGGAACGGCTTAAACCTGTGCTGGAGGCTTTTGGCATCCTCGGCGACTCCAGACAGCGGGAACTGAACTTTCAGGAGAACTCAGATGACGATTGAGACCAGCTTCGACTCGAACTACCGCAAGGTATTGGTGGCTGCCCGCCGCGCGCGCCAGTTGCAAAGCGGATCCCACGCACTTGTCCCTACCCACTCCAATAAGGCCTGCCGCATCGCGCAGGATGAGATCAATGCCGGCAAGATCGCTTACGTGAAGCCCGACGTCGAGGTCCAGAAGCCTCTGGTTGAAGGACCGGCCATCCCCATGCTGCTCACTTAAGTCCATCCTCCGCCCTGCATGTTCGCTGAGGTTCGCACGCACTCGTACCGTGTCCGTACAGTTGTGCAATCGGCATCTGCGGCGCGGGTTTCCCGGCCTGCGCTCGGCTCGATGCGATCACCGCATCACGCAGCCACGATTGGAGTGGCCTGGAGCCGGTAACCGACTTATGCTGCTCTGCGCCCCGCACGGGCAATCGCATGAAGCAATCTCTTTAACCAATCGGATTCCGATTGACTGCGCCGTGGACGTAGTGGATGTCAGTCCCGCGCCTCGGCGAGGAGAAGACACCCCAAAAGGAAGTACCAGCCCCGGAGGGGCGGCACAACTCTGCTGCAATTCCTGCCCATTGCCAATTCGTGCAATTGCCCTGCTGCGCTCCTCCTTCACGCGCCGGAAATCGATCTCTGAACTACAATCGGCTTATGCGCGTTACCGTAGGAGTCTCGGGTGGAATCGCGGCCTACAAGGCGGCAGAGTTGGTGCGCGCCTTACAGCGCCGCAGCGTTGAAGTCCACGTCGTGATGACCGCGGCTGCCTGCCGCTTTATCCAGCCCCTCACTTTTGCCGCGCTCACCGGTCACAGAGTCATCACTAGCCAGTGGAGCCATGAAGACGCCGACGAGGTCACCGCCGAACAACACGGCATCGACCACATCGCCGAAGCACAATGGCCGGACGCTTTGCTCGTCGCTCCCGCCACGGCCAACATCCTGGCCAAGTTCGCTCACGGCATCGCCGACGATTTTCTCTCCACTCTTTATCTCGCCACAACTGCGCCCGTTCTCGTGGCACCGGCCATGAACGTAAACATGTGGAACCACCCGGCCACCCAAGCCAATCTTGAGATCCTGCGCCAGCGCGGCGTGCGGATTGTGGAGCCCGATACTGGCGAGCTGGCCTGCGGCATGGTGGGAACGGGGCGCATGGCTGAACCTGAGACGATCGCCGACGTGATGGTGAATACCCTCGGCCACCGCCATGATCTAGCTTGTGAGGTGGTGTTGGTAACTGCGGGCGGTACCCGCGAGGCCGTCGATCCTGTGCGCTTCATCGGCAACCGCTCCAGCGGCAAGATGGGCTACGCGCTGGCTGAAGCCGCGCAAAGCCGCGGCGCCAAGGTCATTCTCATCAGCGGTCCAACCAGCGTGCATCCGCCGGCGCTGGCCGCTGGGAGCGAGTTAGTGAAGGTGATCTCTGCCGACGAGATGCGCAATACCGTTCTGGCGCGCATGGGCGAAGCTACTCTTGTCATTAAGGCCGCTGCGGTGGCCGACTATCGCCCTTCCAAAGTATCCGCGCAGAAACTCAAGCGCAAGGGTGCGCTCACCCTCGAGCTTGAGCCGACTGACGACATTCTGGCTGAGGTAGTACGGCGGCGCCGTCCCGGTCAACTCATTGTGGGCTTCGCCGCCGAAACGCAAAATGTCTTGGAAAACGGGCGCGCCAAACTCCTCACCAAGGGCGCTGACGCCATCGTTGTAAACGACGTGACCGCCAAGGATGTAGGCATCGAAGCCGACACCAATGCTGCGACGTTTCTCACGCCGCTCACAGCCGTCCAACTGCCTCGCATGCCCAAGCGCCAGCTCGCGGACCGCATTCTCGACGAGATACTCACCCTCCGCCGCCCGCGCCCCGTCGTCATAGAGCTCGACGAGAGCGAGAAGTCAGAATCCCTCCAGGATCGCGCTCTGAGTGACAGCGTCTCCGCCGGCGCACCGCACCGCCAGCTCATCGTGGAGTAATCTCTTTTGTCTTGCGTGCTTGATCCCACCATCCGCGGCGCTCTTGCTGAGCGTATTCGGTTCTACCGTGACCTTGGGCTTGCAGAATTCTATCGCCGCCCCGTTGACTCCACGCTACCCGACGGCCAAAGCAAAGATCCAAATGCCACTCAATCCGCTTCGGGAGCAAGTACGGCAACCTCCGTGGAATATCAGGCCACACCACCGCAAATGCCGGACGCGGCCGGGGCTGCTGTGCCGGCTTCCAAGATCAACTATTTCGGAGAGGAGCCCGCCATCAGACCCCGTAAAGCCTTTATTGAGCCCCCGCAGATCGCACCCGTTGTGCCTCCGGCGGAGCGCGCCACCGCGCTGGAGACCATACGCGAAGATCTCGGCGACTGCACCCGCTGTGCCCTGCACAAGGGCCGCCACACGATTGTTTTTGGCGAGGGCAACCCCGCCGCGCGGCTGATGTTTGTGGGCGAAGGCCCCGGCGCCGATGAGGACGCGCAGGGATTGCCTTTCGTGGGCCGCGCCGGCCAACTGCTCAACAATATGATCGCCGCC
>JAKABE010000212.1 GCA_021801945.1 Acidobacteriota bacterium | reverse complement strand
TGTAGGCCTACATATATACCGACGCGGGCACGTCGGGCTGTAGCATGTATCCCGATCTCGGACCAAGATACTTTCACGCTGGCAGCGAAGGCCACTACGATCAGGACTTCCTGCAGTTTGCCAAATGGGGATTCGATTATGTGAAGGTCGATTGGTGTGGTGGCGCCAAGGAGAAGCTCGATCCCGCAGCGCAGTACGCCGAAATCGCTCACTCCATTGCCAAGGCCGAGGCCATCACCGGACACCACCTTTACTTCTCGATTTGCGAGTGGGGCAAGAACAGCCCCTGGACCTGGGCGCCGAACATCGGCGGATCGCCCGCCGCCATCTGGCGCACCAGCGGCGACATCGTAGCTCCCATCGTTGCCGGCCATGAGCATGCAGACCGCAGGGCCAGCTTTGCCAAGGTGCTCTCAAACTTCGATCAAGGCATTCACCCTGACGCTGAGCACACCGGCTACTACAACGATCCCGACATGATGGTGCTGGGCATGCCCGGCCTCACCGCAGAACAGAACCGCCTGCACATGGCACTGTGGGCCATCTCCGGCGCACCACTGATCATAGGCGCGGATCTGACCAAGCTCACCGACCCGGAGCTTGCTGATCTGACCAACCCCAGAATACTTGCGATCGACCAGGATCCAGCCGGTCTGCAGGCGGTCAAGGTCGCTGAACCCAGCCCCGGATTGCAGGTGTGGTCGAAGCCACTGGCCGGAAGCGGCAAGCGGGCTGTACTCCTTCTCAACCGAACCAACTCCGTCGCGCCGATTTCGGTAAGCTGGGCGGATCTCGGGCTCACCGTTTCCGCGCCTGTCGTCCGGGATGCGTGGACCGGAAAGCGTCTACAAGCGACGGATAATGCGTACAGCTCAACTGTGCCGCCAGGTGACGGGGTACTTCTCCTTGTTGCGGGCGTGGAACTCCCCATGACTCGCTATGAGCCCGTCAAAGCAGTAGGAGCGCCTGGCTCAGCTGCCCCAGGCGATGTCCTGCGCGGGCATCCGGTTCAATTTGCGAATGTACGTGCGCGGGAACCGATGGCACGGATACAAATCGCGTACAGCAATCCGGCCCCGAAAGCGCGCTTTGCCGAGTTGCAGGTGAACGGAGAAGTGGTGACACGCATGGCGTTCCCCTCCACCGGAAAGAATGGGGCAGGGTACGTCTGGATCCAGGCACAACTGAAGTCCGGCCACGCTGCCAACGTCTTAACCTTCTCGACCAACTGCAACCCCGGCCCCATACTCCAGTCGATCTCCGCTCAATGACTCTATCCGCAGAGGAATGCCAGGAATGACTGTGAAAGAGAAAAGCCGGCTCGTCGCGCCCTTGTTCCAGAGCTTCGACCAGGATGCGGCAACCCTCTTTCTGACTAACAGACGTGCCCCTGCGGATGCTGGTGCGCGGGCGCCCGCCCGGCATCGGACGCGGGAACGGTCATCACCAGCTTTCCGTGCTGCACGCCTTTCAGGCCGATGAGGCGGTCAGCGAATTGCTGGACCGCGGCCGAGCGGCCGTGGACGATGAGCACCTCCAGACAGGAGTCGTTGTCGAGATGCGCGTGACTGGTGGAGACCACCAGACCATGGTGCTGGTGCTGGAGGCCGGTAAGTTTTTCCGTAAGGCCGCGGGCGTGGTGATCGTAGATGAGCGTGACCGTGCCCACCACGGTGGCATTAGGCCCGGCGGTGCGCTCGATGACCATGCGGTCGCGGATCAGATCGCGAAAAGCCTCCGAACGGTTGGTATAGCCGCGCCGGGCGATGAAGCGGTCAAACCGCTGGAGAAGATCGGAATCGAGGGCAATGCCGATTCGGCTCAAGACTCCCATGCGCGCTCCGGCAGCGGAAATCGATAGTTCCACGGAAAGTATACCGTCGCACGGGAAGGAAGGGCATGCGGTCGTGTCTCCGTTTGGGTAAAGAAACCCCTCAGCCGCTGGAGCAACACCGCAGTCGCTGCAACCCAGCAAGAGCTGAATCCCTGCGGTTTGTGGGCGCGGTTTCGGGCCGCGACCCACTCGCTAGGTGGGTTTCCCGGTCGCGTCCTGCTTCCAAAGGATGCGGCAAATTGAGACGCTCCCGATTGTGCCTGGGAGGGCTCTTGGGTGTCTCATTCCTGCTGGTTTTTGGCGGTGGGCGTCATTCGGCGCAGGAGAAACTCCTGCATGATGCCGGTAACCATGCGGCCTGCGGTGGTGATCCCGGCGTTCTGAAACAACATGGCGGCGCCGCGATTCGAGGCTGGGAAGTATACCTCCGAGAGCGCCCCGGCGGCCAGGTCGCCGCCCACGCTGGAGAAGTTGGGCTGCCACCGGCCGTTGTCACCGCGAGCAACGAACGGAGCGGAAAGCGCATGAAAGATGCGCGACCGGGTGGTGCCCGTGCCCTGGTAGAAATAGCGCGGGTCCTCGTGCAACAGCGAGGGCAGAATGGCCCCGCCGATCATGATGTCGGCGAAGCCCGTGGTCAGGTTTGCGCCCAGGCGCTGTCCGTAACCCCTGAGGCCCTCGTCGTAGTCGGGCGTGTCCCCAGCCTGGTCCATTCCCGAAAGCATGGCTATTCCAGCCAAGGTGACTGGATCGGATGAGGCCCGGTAAGCCAGCGTATATTTCAGCCTGGCCGGGAGGGGCGCGGCGTTGTGATCGTAGGTGACGTAGAAATTGGGCACAATGCCGAGAACACGCTGCTTTTCCTCCACTTTGACCTGCTGCACGGCAATCGCCTCCGAGGAAGCGGAAACGGTGACGGATGTCGCCCCTCCGGAGATCTTGACCTTGATGCTGGAAAGAAACAAAATCTGGCCTGGCTGGAGGGTGATGGCGGAAGATTGCCAGGGCAGCAAGCCATTGCCGCTGATAGTGACGGAATAGGGACCTCCGGGAGCGAGGTTTGTAAAATTGAAGCCCCCATTACCGTCTGCCAAAAGCGTGCGCCCGGTGCCGGCGCCAGGCCCCGCGAGGGTGACGCTTGCACCGGGAATAATGCCCCCATCACCGTCCATGACGGTGCCGCTGATGGTTGCTGTTTGCGGCCCTGGCGCATCCACTTGCGCGATGACGGGCGCCGCAAGGGCGATGAAAGAAACGAGCCCGCAAAAAGTTTGTGTGAGGCCAAACGACCACAGAATCCGCTTCGACGCGAATGACGGCATGTCTTCGCCTCCGGAAACACCTGATCAAACCACCTGAGCGGTTAAGACTATTCAGACGGGTCAAACCGCAGGGGCGTTTACCGGTATAAAGACACGGATCAGGAAGTTCGTTACAAAAGCAGTCATGGCGGGCACGGATAGCAGCCGGCGCACGGCGGAATCTGACGCGCCAGCGGCGCTCAACGCCGGCCTGCAAACTCTAGGGAAGCGGCGTCACCTTCAAAGGAGCCACGGCGATCACCGCGACATGCAGGAGATTTCCATTCTTATCGAAGCTAAGTTTCCATTCTTTGGGCCGTTGCGGAGCTTCGAGGTCGTCAATCCGGACCGTCGCAGAGCCGTCCACCGCAATCTGCAACAAGGGATTCATTCCCAGTGGGACGTCCACGTCTGAATGACTCGCGGCTTGCCGTGGAAGAACGACGTGGGCTCCAGTCAACGCCGCATAGCATAAGCTCGTGGTGAGCCAATCCACCTTTTTGCCGGGATTGTCTTGAGCGCGAAGCAAGTTGAAGTCGGAGATCGAAATGGGATTGACTGGAGCGGGAGGAAACAAGGCATAACTGCGGTGCAGAATAGGCAGGATGCGCACGGCTGCGTTGCTGTTCCGGAGCAGAATGGCAGAAAACTCGCTCACATCGTCAACGCCGCGGTTGCGAGAATAGAAAAGAAGAATATGCCTGGGGAGGACCGGACAAACAATCTGTTGATAAGTCCATTTCCCTTTATCGAGGTCAAATCCTGCCCGCACCGCCTTTGTCCAGATGAGCGCCCGGGCTCGCGCGACTGCCTGGCGATCCTGCACAGCCATGGAATGCCCGCTCAGATACTCAACAGAGTTGATGCGCTCGGCAGGTGGCACATCGAGTGCAAATGGCATGTTGCTTCCGCCAGCAGAAGGGGGAGTCTCTGCTGCGCTCGTTTGCCCCTCTTGGCTGGCGGCGTGGGCCGCGCATGAGAATGCCGCAGCCACCGCCAAAAGCAGGCAGGGGATCAAAAAAGAAACGCGTGGACAACGCATGGCTGCCCCTAGACTATCACTCGCTTGCATCAATCACCGGCGTGGGTAGTGGATCAGTATGAGAAGAAGTTCACTTCAGGGGCTCAAGCCAGCTTTGACACTGCTCGATTCACCCCCGGACCGAAGCTCATATTCGTCCAAGCTGGTCCACAGCCCCGGAGTGCCGTGGAAAGAGCGCCGGGAACTCGGCGCGCGATTTTGTCCTTCTAGGTTCTCCTTGGGTGGTCGGAAAAGCGATGATTTGAGAGAAGATAGATGCGAGGCCGAGCTTCGTGGATGCGGGCAATGCCGTGCGATGGTGCTCCGAGGCTTCGTGCTATGCTCGAAAGAGCAGAGTTTAATGCCAATGCTCGCCGCTCACGGAATGCCTGTTGAGCCGGCTGCCAAGAGCTGGTCGCGGTGGCGTGCACGCTGCATCTGCCCGCGTCGGCACCTCTGCGTGTTGCCCATACGCATGCGACCTAGCCTCTTCTGCGGCGACTAGCACGGGGCCGTCGAAGATCCTCGCCTGCTCACATTCCCCTGCTGGACTATTTGTACAGGGGTGGATGGAACTGGATGATCCCGCCTGATCGGGACCTGCGGCTGCGCCGCATCCGAACTCTGATGGCGCTGCCCTCAAAGAATCCGCCGAGGAGGGCACTGTATGACTAAGAAAGAGATGTACGCGCAATACGGACCCAAGTTGGTTTGTTCGCTGCCCGGCCCCAAGGCCAAAGCCGCCGTGGATGCGGATCACCGGCTCATCTCGCCCAGCCACACCCGATCTTATCCGCTGGTGGCCAAGCGCGGCCGCGGGGTGCGCATTGAAGACGTGGACGGCAACGAGTTTCTCGACTTTGCCGCGGGCATCGCCGTGGTCTCCACGGGACACTGCCATCCTGAGGTGGTGGCGGCCATCCAAAAGCAGGCTGCCGAGCTGATCCATATCTCGGGAACCGACTTCTACAACGAGGCTTTGACGGATTTAGCCCAACGCCTCTCGGCGGTGGCGCCCATGCCCGGCCCGCACCGGTTCTTCTACGGCAACTCTGGCGCCGAGGCCATTGAGTGCGCGATGAAGCTGGCACGCTACCACACCGGCCGCCAACACATCATCGCTTTTCTAGGCGCCTTTCATGGGCGCACCATGGGCGCGCTCTCGCTGACAGGCTCCAAGCCGCAGCAGAAGCGCCGCTTCTCACCCCTGGTTCCCGGCGTGACCCACGTCCGCTATCCCTACGCCTATCGCGGCTGCGTGGGCGGAACGCAGGAAGAGGAAGCCTTCAGCCTGGGCTGTGCGCGTTTTATAGAAGAGAAGCTCTTCAAGACCATCCTTCCGCCCGAGGAAGTGGCGGCCATCTTCGTCGAGCCTATCCAGGGCGAGGGCGGCTACGTGGTGGCGCCCAACAACTTTCTGCGCGAGCTGCGCTCGATCTGCGACCGGCATGGCATTTTGCTGGTGGTGGACGAGGTGCAGAGCGGCTGCGGCCGCACGGGCAAGTGGTGGGCCATCGAGCACTCCGGCGTCGAGCCGGACATCGTCTGCCTGGCCAAGGGCATTGCCAGCGGCATGCCGCTGGGCGTGTGCATGACGCGTGCCGAGGTCATGGACTGGGTGCCGGGCTCGCATGCCTCCACCTTCGGCGGCAATCCAGTTTCAATCGCTTCGGCGCTGGCCACCATGGACATCATCGAGCGCGAAGGCCTTGCCAACGCCGCGCATGTGGGCAAGTTCATGCTGGAGCGATTGCGCGGCTGGAAGCAGACGCACCCGCTGGTTGGCGATGTGCGCGGACGCGGCCTGATGATCGGCATCGAGCTGGTGGAGGACAAGACCACGCGCGAACCGGCCCCGGAACTGCGCAATCGCGTGGAAACGCTAGCCTTTGAACGCGGGCTAGTGGTACTGGGCTGCGGCGAGACCGCGCTGCGGCTCTCTCCTCCGCTCCTGGTCAGCAAGGAAGAGGCCACCGTGGCCCTCGACATTCTCGAAGAGGCGCTCACCGTGGTGGAGAA
>JAKABE010000211.1 GCA_021801945.1 Acidobacteriota bacterium | reverse complement strand
CGATCACCTCGTTGGCGTCCACGGTGCCGATCACCTGCAGTTCGTTGGCGCGCGGCACCGTCGCCAGGTAGAAGATCAGCGACCCCAGCGTCAGCAGTCCCAGAATGAGAAAAACCCGATTGCGCGGACTCATTCGCTCTTTACCTCGAATCCTCGGAATTCGCCGCCTGTGAATTTGCAGCCGGCGGGGAAGGGCGTATCGGCGAGCACGCGGCGGGCAAGCTCGGCGCCGTGCTTGCGGTCGGTGAAGATGGCCTGCCCCAGAAACTCCACCAGCGCCACCCTCCGTGCCTGCAAGACCTCGGGATCAAAGGGCTCGAAGGGAATGATGAGCCGCCAGACCGGCGCGCTGAGGAAGTAAAAGGCGTTGGCTCCGAGCGCAGCCATCACAATCTGCATCCAGTCGGCCTCGATCAGCTCGCCGGAGGCGCTTCCCTCGCGCACGATGGCTTGAAACATGGAGTGGATCGGCTTAAAGACCCGCTCGACGAGGATCGGTAAGGCACCCTGTTCGCCCTTGTGGATGCGCATCATCTCCTGCTGCATGAGGCTCTGAAACTCACGCTGGGTGAGGATGCGGTCAAAGTGATTGAGGGCCGTACGCAACAGCTTCTCGCCGGGGCTGGCATCCCGCAGAAAGACAGCCATCGATCGGTCGCGAACACGGCCGGCCACCATTTCGAAGGCCGCAAAATAGAGCTTTTCCTTGCTCTCAAAGTAGTAATAAATCAGGGCTTTGTTGACGCCTGCGGCGGCCGCGATGCGCTCCGTGCGAGCGCCGGCGAGGCCATGGGCGGCGAACTCGCTGAGCGCGGTCTCAAGGATACGCGTGCGCGTCTCGGCGGAACGCGCGGCCTGGGGTTCGTCGCTGGCAGGAGATGGCATAAATTAACTAACCAGTTAGTAAAATATACCAAATCGAATCTCCAGGAGCAACCGTGAAGACAAAAATCCCTGACCTCTATCGCAAGATATAGAATCAAAAAGACTTTTTCTATGTGGCCGGCCTCTCGGCGCGCATCAGCCGGCGAATCGGCTCATTGTCCGCATAGACGCGCCACTCTGAAACCTTGCCCTCCTCGACAAAAACCCGTATCGCCACAGGTGTCTCCCACCGGTTCTCCTTTCTTATCGGTCCGCCGGGAGCATAGCTGCCCTGCGCAACCCCCAACAGAACCACCACTGGGGCGCCGCAATAGATCTCCTCGACGGCAATCGTGTAGTCAGGGACCATACGAAAGTACGCATCCCAGGCCACCCGCATGTTTTCGCGGCCCTGGACCAGATTTCCCAGGGAATCCACAAAGCGGTGATCCTCAGCCATCAGCGCAGCCAGCGCATCCACATCCTGGCGATTGATGGCGCGTACAAACGCCTCCGCAATCGCTTCTGCCGATTCGCTCATACGTCCTTCACTTTCCGCGACTTCCAGACGTGTCGCAGCGGTCTGATGCCGGGCCGCCAAAACACCGTGCTCCGGGCGCCGGTAGACTATGGCTGCCCTGCTCTCGTCTCATATCATGCAACCGCCCGCCTGCCGGCGCGTATCGAATAAAATGTACATACGGCCATCCCACCCAAGTGCCTCCTCGCCGAGCGAGGAGCCGGGTTGGGTGTCCTTCTTTTCGGTTATTCTCCTTCCACAATACTTCCTTATCGAAGGGCTGTGTTTGCATCAAAGAAGAGATCTTCATCCCATCATTCGATTACCCCGGACAACGGCGTGCGTCCATTGAATGCGGGTGTCAATCTGCCCAAGGTCATTGGAGTCTTGCCGTTGCTTCCCCAATCACATTGCTTTGCGGGTCCCTTGCTTCCGGTGTTTCAGGAGACTGCATGTCCTTTCCTGTTCGTATCGCCGCGTTTTTTCGGCGTTTCCCCAGGGCGCACTCTTTCGCATTGATCGATTGCATGAATTCAGTACGAGAATCGTTAGGGCGCACCCCCGCACCCGGCAGGACGGGTACTCTCACACCCCTGGTGCTGGCGCTGGCTGGCTTGGGTCTGGCGGTGAGCGCGTCGGCTCAAGGTGCCTTGGGTTCTTCGGCGGGCGCCGTTGCGCCTGCACCGGCGGCGGCCGTTCGTGGGCAGGCACAGTCCCCCGAGGCCTCTACGGCTACCATCTTCGGCACGGTGATCTCCGGCAGTCGTGCCGAGATTGCGGGCGCGCACGTGCTGTTGGACGGCAACGTGACCCGCACCGCGCTCACCGGCGGCAACGGAGCGTTCAGCTTTTCCAGTCTGCCCACCGGCGTTTTCAGCGTGACGGTGAGCGCCCAGGGCATGAGATCGGTTACCCTGCGGGGGATCGCGCTGCACCAGGGCGACATCCATTTCCTTCCCCCGATCATCCTTCATGTCGCCGCGGCCAGCACCAGCGTGCAAGTCTTCGCTGAGCCGGAGATGCTGGCCCAACAGCAACTCCATGTCGAGATGCACCAGCGCGTGCTTGGAGTTCTGCCCAACTATTACGAAACCTTCAACTGGAACGCGGAACATCTATGGCCAAAGCAGAAGTTCGAGCTCGGCTTCCGCGCGGAGCTGGACCCGGTCACCATCGCGACCATGGCGGCGGAGGCGGGCATCGAGCAGTATTACAACCGCTTTCCCAGTTTCGGGCAGAGCACTGCCGGCTATTTCAAGCGTTTCGGCGCCGCCTATGCCACCGACTTTACCGGGACGATCATCTCTGATGCTGCCCTGCCCGTACTCTTCCATCAGGATCCACGCTTCTTCTACAAGAGCAAAGGCAGCTTTATTTCGCGCGCCCTGTATGCGGTCAGCCAGACCGTGATCTGCCGCGGCGACAACGGCCGTGAGGAATTTGACTACTCGCGCGTGTTGGGCAACTTCGCCGCCGGCGGAATCTCGAATTTCTACTACCCGCCCGCGGACCGCGGCGTGTCGCTCACCTTCGTCAACGGCGCCATCGACCTTGCCGCCAACGCCAGCACGAATCTCGTCCGCGAGTTTGTTCTTCCCAGCATAACTTCTAATAGGACGAGCCATAAGAAGCAGAAGACCGGATTCCACTTCCCCTTCTAGCATTCTGTCCCTGAGCTTTGCACCCTGGTGCATCTCTCCCGAAGGCGTACGGTGCCGATCCACTCCTGGCCGTGGAAAAGCACCAGGAACGCCGCTAGCCGGCCGGAACGCGGGTCTCCCGCCCCGTTCGCTAGCCAGCAGCAGAGATGCCCTGGATGTACCGTCAACCTGTGTAGAACCGCCCCGCCGCACAAGCGGGAACGCTGCTGGCGCGGCGCGGCGGGTTGGCACTCGGCAGCGGGCGGAGCGTGGAAACGATACAATCCATGCAGGAACCCTGTCGCCCCTTTTTGCATCCATAAGGGGCAGACAATTTCCGGCTGCAGCACTTCGAAACGAGTCGAACGACTTTGATTGCACCAAGATATCCCAAAGGGAGCGCGCTCTATTCCTGTGCCGGCGGCTTGCTGTGCGGGCTTTTGCTCCTGGCCGCCGGCGGGCTGGCCGGCGGCCGAGTGGAGGCTCAGACCCCGCAGGCCCCGAATCAGACGGCGCCCACCGCGTCCAGCTTCCAGGGCAGCGTAGCCACGGGGCGGGTTTCGGCTCGGACCCTGCCACTATCGCTGGACGACGCCATTGAACGCGGCTTGAAGACCAACTTGGGAATCATCCTCAGCGGTACGCAAACCACGGCCATCAGGGGCCAACGCCTCAGCGAACTGCAATCGCTGCTCCCCACGGTGAACTTCAACGCCAATGAAGCGGTGATGCAAACGGATCTGCCGGCCGAAGGCTTGCGGGTTCCGGGATTTCCCACCATCATCGGCCCGTTCGGATATACCGACCTGCGGGCCACGCTGAACTGGTCGCTGGTGGATGTGCCCTCCCTGCGCAACTACCTGGCGGCCCAGCACAACTTTACCGCCGCGCAGTTGACCGCCGAGGACGCGCGTAACCTGGTGGTGCTGACGGTGGGCAACGCCTATCTGCTCGTGCTCGCAGACCAAACGCGCGTGAGCAGCGTGCAGGCGCAGGTGGCTACGTCCAAGGTTTCGCTGAATCAGGCGGTGGCCAGGCACACGGCGGGGACCTCGCCGCTGCTCGATGAGCTGCGAGCGCGTGTGGATTACCAGGCGCAGGAGCAGCAATTGATCGTGGCCCGCGACGCTTTGGAAAAGGACAAGCTGGCGCTGGCGCGGGTCATCGGGCTGCCCCTGGCGCAGGAGTTTACGTTGACCACCAAGACGCCTTACGCGGCCCTCGGCAACCTGGACGCGACGGCGTTGATTCACGAGGCGGAAGCCAACCGCAAAGATCTGGCCGCGCTGGTGGAGCAGACTGAAGCCGCTGAGCAGGTGCGCAAAGCAGCCAGGGCCGAGCGATTGCCCACCCTGAAGGCCGAGGCCGATTACGGCGTCATCGGCGTAAATCTGCTCCACTCGCACGGTACCGTCGATGCCAACGCGGCGCTCAGCGTCCCGGTCTTCAAGGAGTTTGCGCTGCGCGGCGATGCGCAGGTGGCGCAGGCGCAGTTGGACGCCGAGCAGGCGGAGCTGAGCGATAAGAAAGCCCAGATCGACGCCGACGTGCGGGATGCGCTGCTCGATATCGCCTCCGCCCAGAAGCAGGTCAGCGTCGCGCGTTCCAGCGTGGCCTTGGCCAACGAGGCATTGCAGGACGCCCAGGAAAGGTATGTGAACGGCGTCAGCGACAACCTGGCCGTAAGCCAGGCGCAGCAGTCGGTGGCGCAGGCCAACGAACAATACGTGGTCAGCCTCTACCGCGACAATTTAGCCAAGTTGAGCTTGGCGCGCGCTCTGGGCGCCGGCCAGGACTACAAACGGTATTTGGGAGGGAAGTGACGTGGCGGATAGCTATCCAACACCGGAGGTCGAGGGACCGGAAGCGGCGATGGAGATGGAACGGCCGCCGTCCCGCCGTCGCGGTTTGCTCATCATCGCGATCGTTGTTGTCGTCCTGGCCGCGGTGGGAATCTGGTGGCGCTCCACCTACACCGAAGATACCGATGATGCGCAGGTTAACGGCCACTTGATCCAGATCAGCTCGCGCATCAACGGTCATGTCATCCAGGTGTACGTGCAAGAGAACCAGGTGGTGAAGAAGGGCGACCCCATCGTCCAACTGGACCCCCGCGACTACGAGGTAGCGGTGGAGAAAGCTGAAGCCGCGCTGGCCAGCGCCAAGGCCAACGCCGCGGCGGCCAAGGTGAATGTGCCCATCGTCACCGTCAATACCGGCAGCAGCCTGAGCGCGGCCTACGCCAATGTGACTGGGGCAAGTGCCACGGTCTCGCAGGCTGAACAGCAATTGGACGCCGCGCGTGCCCGCGTAGCACAGGCCCAGGCCAACAACTTCAAGGCGCAATCTGATCTCAAGCGCTACCGGCCCCTTGTCCTGAAGGACGTTATCAGCAAGCAGCAGTTCGACACCGCCTTGGCCGCCGCGGACGCCGCCAAGGCCGCCCTGGCCGACGCCCGCGCCAGCCAACAGGCTGCTGAAGACGCAGTGCGCGCCGTGCGGCAGCGCGCGATGCAGGCGCAAGCCATGCTTCGCTACGCGCAGACTGCTCCGCAGCAGATAGCCGCCCAGAGCGCTCGCGCCAAGCAGGCCTTGGCGCTGGTGCAGCAGGCCCAGGCCGCGCTGGATCAGGCCAAGTTGAATCTCAGCTATACCCGAATCCTGGCTCCGGCCGCCGGTATTATCACCAGCAAAAGCGTGGAGGTGGATGAGAACGTCTCCTCCGGTCAGAACTTGCTCACCCTGGTCTCGCTTGAGGACTTGTGGGTCACGGCCAACTTCAAGGAGACGCAGTTGCGGTACATGAAGGCTGGGCAGAGAGTTGTCATTCACGTGGACGCCACGGACAAAGACTACAGCGGCCGAGTGACTCAGATCGGCGGGGCCACGGGCTCGATGCTCAGCTTGTTCCCGCCTGAAAATGCAACGGGCAACTACGTGAAGGTGGTGCAGCGCGTTCCCGTGCGCATCGACTTCGCCAATCTGGCCAAGGAAGACCCCAACCACGAACTCCGGCCAGGGTTTTCGGTCGAGCCCAAAGTCTGGGTGAAGTGAGAGAAGCAGCGATTGCCTCTCAGCTTTCAGCTCTCGGCTTTTCGCTGTGAGCCGCTGGCCTCTCTGTTCCCTCTCCTCATCTCGGAACCTTCCAGAAGCGACGCACGCGATGCCCGGAGAAAGC